>JAJCYI010000199.1 GCA_029263015.1 Saprospiraceae bacterium
ACTGGGTACAAAGTGGGTACATTTTGGGGTGTGAGAAAGAACCCCGAGAGAAGAGAGAAGCCGAATAACCCTATGAGATACAGGGGTTTACGGCGAGTGGAGCCGAGGGGGATCGAACCCCTGACCTCCGGCTTGCAAAGCTCGACAAAACACCGGTAAAACTAGACTTAACATGCGATGCGACAACGGGTTACGTAATTTTGGTACGAAGATAAAAAACGATTGGCAATAGTCTATGAAAACGCAGGTTTTTTTATCTACGACACCCAGTTGGGTGTCGTGATTTCTGGTGGATCTGTCGGTGCTTTCGCTACCTCCGACTAGGTGGTGTAATGGTTACTTCTCCCGTCACGGGGTCCGTCCAAAACCGGTCTCCTGACCTCTCGGCGGGCTGGCGATTTGCTGGATTTGTTTCATCGATTAACTTACCCGCCAAGATATCGCCAATGTCATCCCTGAGCTTTTTCTGAAGTTCCAACGACTTTTTCTCGTAGCTGCCTTTTTCGAGAACGATGGTTACTTGTACGCTTCTGCGTCGATTGATTTTGAATATCCCGTCGACAACCCACGTGTCTCCCACAGGCTTGACTTGTGGATTGATATACCCGCTATCGAATGGATCCAACTCGAATTCCGTGCCCGCCCAGGAGGCTGAGAATAATTCGGCGGCGAAGCGGCTTGCCCGCTCTTGGGCGATATCAGCAGGAAACTTGATTACTGCGTCCACCCTATCTTGAACTGCGTAATGAAAACTTTGAAGGATTCCTTTCTCGAAAAGCACTGCCGCTCCAGCGAGAATGCAGGCTGCTCCGACCAGGAACCCTAGCCACGTCGCAGCCCCTAACCCCCTCGAATTCTGTTTGGCAATCACAAAGCCAAGACCGCAGCATATGGCCCCAGAAAGAAGACCGAAGGTCATGGCGTGATTTCTCGCCAGCATTTGCCGTGCAGGGCTGCCGATCTCACCTAGCAATGCGAGTCCTCCCCAAAACGGGTAATAGTTTCCTGCGTAGTATCCGACGACTCCGCCAATCAGTAGCCCTAAGACCGTATACAATAGGACCAGTGCGGGTTTGCTTTGTCGCTTTCGGTAGGAATCATCGCAAGGTGCCTCCTGTACTTGGATTGATTCCCTTTTGGATGATCGGACGTCGATCGACGGAATCTCTTGCGGGAGAGGTGGCGGGGCCTCTGCCTGCACGACAAACGGTTCCCCGCACTTTGAGCACTTCACGCGGCGACCCGCATATTCTCCAGGGGCCTTGAGATCGGCTTGACAGCTTGGGCATCGCGCCGTGATCGACATCGCTAAAACTCCCGGATTTTCTTCTGGCAGTTGCCTACAAACTTGCTGATCGAGTCGAAAGCACGCTCAAGCATTTTGTGGCCGTCTACCTCGATCGGATCGTCGCCTTGCTCTTCGAGAGCCTTGGCGAGCCCTCGAAGGACTGCAGAGGCTTTATGGAGTCGGGCTGACAAGGCGCGCATATCCCCCGCAGTCATTTTCGAGAGCCGAGTGTTATCAGTGTTGCGTGGCATACCTTCTTATTCCCTTTTGATAACCTTTTTATATGTTACACCCCTCCTGCGGGAACGTAAACCGTTAGCGGCAAAAGAGTTGCGACACAACTGCCGTACGAAATAAATATATCAAAAAGTATTCAAAAGGTCTTGACTCCCTAGTCACAAAGGAGTTACAAAGGAAAGCATGATTGATGACCGGATACCGCTGTCTGATGCTGCTGAACTGTTTCCAAAGCGAAACGGGAAGCCGCCTCAATGGGCCACGTTAAGACGCTGGAATGCCAAGGGCATTCGCGGCGTGAAGCTGGCCATGTTTCGGGTCGGTGGCCGCTGGTACACCACGCGACAGGCGGTCGTCGACTTCATTCAAGAGTGCAATCCAGAGTTAGGGACGGAGCCTCAGCTACCACTTCTCCGTCCCGATCCGCAGCAGGGCATGAGCCCCGTCATGCGGAAGCTCACCGCACGAGGCTACTGTGGCGCGAAGGCGAAAGAAGAACTGCTTGGCGTGCCGAAGAGACGCTGAGATACGCGGGTTGTGTCGGGCCTGCTATCAGGCCGCCCGCTACGCAATGGAAACCGGCAAAGCAACGGAGGAGGAACTCGTAGATCGCGGCGTGTTACTCGAGCCCAATGCCACTCCACAGTCGGAGTATGGCTCGCTACTAAAACACATCCTCGCGAATCCACGACGCAATCGATCATGGAAAACGAACCCACCCAATCAAGTGAACCGACCAAAGAGTGCCTGATGCCCGCGTGTGACCGCGAGCCGGAGATCCGTGGCATTTGCACCCAATGTTACCAATCGACGTCTCGGATGGTGCGGAACGGCAAGGCCAATTGGCCGGAGCTAGAGGCGCGCGGCCTCGTGCTGCCTGCAGCACCCGGAAAACCACCCACGCCAGCACGCCAGGCGATCGAAGACCTCACAGCACCCGGGCCAATCGATCACCAAGCCGATCACCAAGCCACGGAGCCAAGTCGTTAATTCACCAGTGGACCAGCATGCGGAAAGGGCAGGCAAAGCGATGAGTTTGCAACCAGTATCTATCACGATTCCAGGCGACGGAGCAAGCGACACCTTCCGGCGAGCGGGTCTCTACAGCACGACTTCGGGGACCATGTTGCCCGTCACTTTCGACTCGTGGGAAGACGCCGACGATTTCGATCGCTGGTTTAGGGCGACACGCAATAAAGACCCTCGATCCTGCACCGATCACACGCTTACGTGGCTCAAGGGCGAGTGGGAAAAAGACCGAAAGGCGGTGAAAGCATGACACGAATCCCCATACCTAATCTGTCCGCAGGCCAAGCGGCCCATGATTCGGCCATGCCATGCGAAAACCCCGCATGGAAACTGTGCGAAGCAATCGACGACATTGCCGCCGATGCCTTCCGCCAAGCCAGCAAAACCCCCAAGGGCCAGCATCGTGTCATCCGCGACGTGGAACTAATCGCCGAACCGCTGATTGCGGGTGAGGTGGTGATGCCTTGGACAATCGCTCTCAATCCCACCAGCGCCGAGGAAGATCCGACGGAAGCCTTGCTGGATGCGATCGATCAATTGCGGACGTACCTCGCCGAGGTAGCCGAGAAAGTGAGGGGGGCCAGGTGATCGAGAACCAACACGAGCAACAGCAACTGGACGAAAATCACCAGCTCTTAGGTGTGATCGAGGATCAACGACAAAACATACGGATCCTTCGGGCAACTATTGAGGGATACATGCTCGCGTTCGCGGAACAGGGATTTGCAAATTCCGCTCACAACGCGGCGGCAGTCCTAAAGCGAACAGCACGATGCCCGCAAAATGAATCGCTTGAACAGCTTGCGACTGATCGCTTCAAAATGGAGGTGGAGCGGAACCACTGGCGGGATAAATGCTTGGACGAATTGGGGACAAACCAATGATTACCGAACGCAGACCCACAGCCGAATACCGCGAAATGACAGCGGAAGAGTATCACGCACACCCGGCGGTCGGCGCGTCGATGCTCGAAACCTTCCGGGCTTCGCGCCGCGAATACCATACTCGCTACGTCGCGGGCGGCTCGACGGGCAAGGCCGCATCGCCCGCGATGGAAGACGGCACGCTCGTACACTGTCTGCTTTTCGAGCCAGAAAAATACGATGATTTGCTAGGCCCCCTGCCCCCAGAGCTTGCTCCAAACGGCAAGAAGTGGCTCAAGCGCAAAGGCTCTGAGCACGAAAAATGGTGGGACGAATACCTTGCCACCACCGAAGGTAAAATCATCGCCGACGAGGATCGCCGCCAGAGAATAGAAAAGACGGTGGCCTCGATTATGGCAAACGAGCGAGCGGCTAGTCTACTCTCGCAGGAAGGCCAGTCGGAGTTCTCGATCTTTTGGATCGACGAACCCACAGGAATCGAATGTAAGTGCCGCGTTGATTACATGGCGGAGATTCCGGTCGACCTAAAAACGACGGTCGACCCATCGCCTCAAGCCTACGCAAAAAAGATCGTCGACCTGGGCTACCACCGCAAGCTCGCACACTACATGGCCGGGCTGAGGAGCTATCGCGGCAAGGCTCTGCCCCTCGTGCATATCGCGGCGGGCACAAAGGCCCCACACATTATCGCCAACTATGAAATCGACGATACCGACCGGCGCGGCAACCGGTTGGGCGAACGTCAACGACGGGCAACGCTGCTGCAACTTTCTGAGTGCAATAGGACCGGCGATTGGCGTGAGCCGTACGAAAAGCAAATCACAAAGTTACGTTTGCCAGGGTGGGCATTTTCTCAAGACGATTTTCAGCTAACCGGAGAATAGATCATGGCGACCGCCGAAGTTTTTGAAGGTGAAGTAGTAGATACAGAGCTATCGAGTGGCAGGCTTGCTGCATCCGGCCAAACGTTGCAACAGGTTAAAACGAACTACACCACTGCGATATCAGTTCAGAAGCCGCGAGAAATTGCGGCGGTATGCAGATCGCTACTAGAAGAGGCGAAGCTAGGGGGCGAGGCTTTCTACTACGGATGGGGCGCGGGCAAAAATCGCATCGAGGGCGCTTCCGTCGACCTGGCAACTGCTGCGGCCCGATGTTTCGGGAACTGTGCGGTAGATGTGCTGCCGATCCAAGAGACCGAAAGCGCATGGGTTATTACGGCGGTTTTTATCGATCTCGAAACCGGATGCACCTCATCCCGGCAGTTTCGTCAGTCAAAAAAAGCAACGATCCACGGGAAGCACGATGCCGAGCGAAAGGACGACATGCGGTTCCAAATCGGACAAAGCAAAGCAATCCGCAATGTGATCCTGAACGCGCTTCCTAAGTGGCTGACTAACCAGGCAATGGATGTAGCAAAGCAAGGCGTTCGGGAAAAGATCGAGTCCTACGTCAAAAGCAAAGGTCTACCCGCTGCGGTCGACCTAGTCATTGGCGGGTTGGCAAAGCATGGAGTCACCGAGTCCCACGTCTTCGATAAGTGCGAAGTGCCAAAACGTGAAGCGCTAACAGTAGACCATATCGTCGTGCTGCGTGGTGACCTCAGTGCGCTCGATTCTCGGCAGGAATACGCGACGAACCTCTTTCCGTCGATGAAGGAATCGAGCAGCGGGGGCAAGGTGCAGACATCGGAACTGGATGCCCAGCTACAGAAGGGCAAGGCAGGCAAGACGGAACCCGTGCCCGAAGTCGACACCGAAAAAATGGCGGAGATTCACCAAGCCATCGAGTCGACCGACGCGGAAGAACTGCAAAACCTCTACGACTTTTACGTCGGGCCGAACAGCCCGCTCAAACAAGAGCAGATCGACCAGGTAAGCCAGTGGTGCGCTGAGCAGCGAGAAAAGTTAGAGGCGAAATAGCACGCAGAATAATTTGACCAGCACTTAAATTGAGGAACCGACAAAAGAGGAAAGTGGTGAGCTGGTCGCCTAGGTGGCTCTGAACACTCACGGATAAGACGGGGAACGACGCTGCTAAGTGCTCGCGATGTAGCAGCAGGTTAGCTAGCCGCCGAGTCGTTACGTAAGCGACAAGACAACCGAGCAGATAGCTAACGCCGAACCGCAACTGGTTTTTTATTGAGATAACAGGAATCTAATCGCCACGGAAATGGATTGCGGCATGAACCAAGCTGAATTGATCGTGGATAGTTTTGCAGGTGGCGGTGGGGCCTCGACCGGGATTGCATGGGCGGTCGGTAGACCACCCGACATTGCCATCAACCACGATGCGGAAGCACTTGCCATGCACGCAGCGAATCACCCATCGACCACTCATGTCCGCGAGGACGTTTGGCATACTGACTTACGGAAGCTGGTAGGCGAACGACCAGTTGGACTGCTCTGGTCCTCGCCCGACTGCAAACACTTTTCACGAGCCAAGGGAAACGTGCCTGTCGAAAAATCAATACGCTCACTCGCCTGGGTGGTTGTTCGGTGGGCAAGCCAAGTTCGCCCCCGCGTAATCGTCTTAGAAAATGTGCGTGAGTTTGCCGACTGGGGGCCACTAGAAGTACGCGACGATGGGACGTCGTTTCCATGCAAACGCCGCAAGGGGATGACGTTCCGGCTGTTTTGCAACCGGCTTCGTGGGCTCGGCTATCAGGTCGAGTACCGCAATATGAGCGCGGCTGACTATGGAGCGCCAACCCACCGACGTCGACTGTTTTTGGTTGCTCGTTGCGACGGCCAGCCTATTGAGTGGACGTTACCGACGCATGGCGACCCGACCAAATTGGACGATCAGCCGATGTTTGATCGCTTGCTGCCGTGGCGCACGGCTGCCGAGTGCATCGACTGGTCGATTGAATGCCCTTCGATTTTCACTCGCAAGAAACCACTTGTGGAAAAGACGATGCGGCGGATTGCGATGGGCCTCAAACGGTATGTACTTGAATCGTCGGAGCCGTTCATTGTGCCGATCACCCACAGCGGCAAGCGACGAACGCCTGGACCGACGATTACGACTGCACACCGTGGCGGACGGCGAACCTATCCGCTGGACGAACCGATGCGGTCGGCCTGCAAGTGCAACGGTGAGGCATTTGTCTCCCCCACCCTCATTCAAACGGGCTACGGCGAGCGACCTGGGCAGGCTCCGCGAGTGCCCGGTTTGCATAAGCCACTTGGCACCGTGGTTTCTGGTGGCACGAAACATGCCTTGGTTTCGGCGTTTCTCGCCAAGCATTTTGGAGGCGTAGTAGGCGTCCCAATCGAGACGCCATTTCCGACAATCACCGCTATCCCCAATCAAAATCAGATCACTGCTGCCTACCTCACTCGATTTAATCGGGGGGGAGATGTCAGCGACATCGATAATCCACTCGGCACGATTACCAGCAAGGCCCAGCATTACGGTTTGGTTTACGCATTCCTCGTAAAGTATTTTGGCACCGCCATCGGGCAGCCTACTGATGACCCCATGGGCACCGTCACATCAAAGCATCGGTTCGGTGTGGTGCAAGTCGAAGTCGAACCGGGCAAGCACGAACCGGCCATCGCTCTCAACGTCGCCGGCGTCGGCCCATGCGTCATCGCTGACATTGGAATGCGAATGCTGCAGCCTCGCGAGTTGGCCCGCGCCCAGGGATTCCCCGACACCTACAAATTGACCGGCACCAAGACCAATCAAGTGGCGAAAATCGGAAACAGTGTCTGCCCCCAATGTGCGGCTGCGATTGTCAAAGCGAACTACGTTGCTGCGGGGGTTTACGCATGAACCAGCGCACGCTATTTGACGCACCAGAAGTCATCGACCCCCTCACGCCAGAGGCGCGCGCAGATTTTACTGCCAGACACACGCCAGCCGTAGCACCGCCTAGAAAACTGTCGATCGACGAGCGATTCAGATTGTGGATACGCCGCAATCCGCTGGTCTATACCGCGTTTTGTGAAGAGGCGCGGCGGCTGCGTGCCAATGGCACGAATCGCATTGGTGCAAAGCAGATTATGGAAATGTTAAGACGGGGCGAAGGGAGCGTAAAGGCCCCAGAAGGCGGGTTTAATTTGAACAACGATTTTACTGCGAGCCTTGCTCGCATGGCGATGTGCGAGCCTGATCTTGACGGAGCGTTTGAACTGCGGACACGGAAGGGGGCCAGCCGATGACGGCAATCAAAGAACGCCCCATCTTATTCACCGGCGAAATGGTTCGGGCGATATTGGACGGTCGAAAAACTCAGACGCGACGGGCGATTAAACAGCAGCCACCACATCAGCCGTTTCAACTGGCCGGAGAAATATCGCGAGACTGGTTTGTCGACAACCGAGACGACAGGAGGCCGCTACCTGATGTCCTTGGTTACTGGCGAAAGAAATGTCCCTACGGCCAGCCGTACGAAAGGCTATGGGTGCGAGAGACCTGGGGGACGGTACCTATGCGAAAAGTGGGCTCGTGTGCATGCCGAGACGATGAAATCATTTTCAAGGCTTCCGATTGCTGCTTGCCGTATGACGATCAATATATCGGAAAATGGAAGCCCTCGATCTATATGCCAAGGTGGGCGTCTCGAATCCTGCTGGAAATAACCGACATCCGAGTCGAGCGACTGAATGACATCAGCGAGTCCGACGCGACAGAGGAGGGTTTTTACCCGGTTTGCCATTTTCACGACGAAATGGATGACCAAGGTCAATTGCAAGAGGTTTTTGATTACACAGAAACCCCAGTCGAAGCGGTTTTTGCGGAAACATGGGACAGAATCAACGAAAAACGCGGCTTCGGTTGGGCAGAAAACCCTTTGGTCTGGGTCGTTGAATTTGAAAGGATTGAGGCATGACTATATTTCTCGTGGCGGCAGGAATCATCTGGATGGGGCTTGTGCTCTGGGGGCTGTTTTCCAAGTGGCAGGCAACCTACATCGGAAAGCACGACCAGGAAATCATCAACGCCGTTGCCAGACATGACCACGAACTGAAGGCGGCGCGAGACAGGCATCGCGAAAAGCTGGCCGAGGTCCGAAAAACAACAGAACGGGTAGTAGGAAAACTAGTTGAAGTTCGATGCAGCAGGAGTCCTCGTTCTGGCGTGTATTGCATTCAGGTCGAGTTCGATCGGATGCTCGTTGAGCAGTCGTTCATGCGTCGAGATTACCGGGAAATTGCTTACGTAGTATCCCGAATGGTCGAATCGGAAATTGGGACTGGGAAGTTTATACAGGGCGCCGACCACAAAGAACGGGCCGAAGCGGAGGCTATTCGGCTGTGATCCGAGATGGGTCTGGAATCGTTCGTCCGCCGCCACCGCACTTAACACCAAATACGCACGGAAGTAAATACAATGCAGGAAGCACGGCAACAGACGCTCGAGCACGCTCTTCGCCCTGGCGATCGGCTTGAACTCTACAAGGGCAATCAGTTCGGCACGCTGGTCGAACACCAGCCGATTTCGCATGGCAATATCTTTCTGGTCCGCTTGGAAGACGGTCGCCAGGTCCGCTTGACCAGTAGCCAGGCTTGGTACGCACCCGACCCAGCGGTCCTTCGCTGTAGGTGCGGCCTGGTCCAGGCGTGCTGGTCCACCAGTGACAAGCGTCGTCACGCTGGTCTCGGCCCAGAACGGCACGACGAGGGCTACGCCATACCCGTTATCCACGACCATCGCGGCGAACTGGCTGCAGAATTCGGGGAGGTAGTCTGACTATGGCTAAAGACCCATCCATGCCGTTTTACGTAAACGACTGGCTCTCCAGCGGTCGAGTCCTCTGCATGACGCTGGAGCAACAAGGTGCTTACGTGCGTTTGCTCTGTCATTGCTGGGCGTCCCAAGATGCCTCGATTCCCGACGACGATCAGGCCCTCGCGGTACTCTCTGGCATGGGTGAAGGGTGGTTGAAAAATGGTTGCCCTTTGGTACGCCGTTGCTTCACACCACATCCGCAACTAAAGGGATGCCTAACGAACGAACGAATTTATGCACTTTGGGAAGAAAGGCAGATATGGCGCGAAAAGTCACGTAAAGGTGGGCAAAAGAGCGCTGCTAACCGGAGACGTAATAAAGGGTTAAGTACCTCGAAGGGTGGTAGTAAGGGTGGTCCAGCCACCGTTAAACCAGTGGTTGGAAATTACTTGCAACCAAACGGCAACACTCCGTCTTCGTCTTCTTCTTCTTTTAATACCCCCACCCCCACTCTAGGCGCTCCATCTAAGAACGACTCAACCCCTCAGTGGGGGGAGGAGGAGGAAGATTTAATTTCTAGAAAAGTTGCCAGGGCTCCGGACGCAATCAAGGCCGCGATATCCAACGGCTGCCAGCCAGTGCAGGTCCACGATCTGATCGCCCACTACGACGCCCACCAACCAGCTTGGTCTGCCGGTGCGCTCTACAGCCGACTGCTCGCTCTGCGACCCGGTCAGGACGTCGCCACCCTCTGGCCCGAGCCCGCGAAGGAAGCCAGGGACCAGCAACGGCGCGAACAGCGACAGGCGGACGACGCCGAGTATCTGCGGAAGCGCGAAGACCAAGCCAAGCAGGTGCAGGCCGACCGGCAGGCTGCAGACGCCCGGGTCGCCACCCTCGAATCTAGGCACGGCGACGTGATCGACATGCTCGACCGCCAGGGCCTGATCGACCTCATCCGGCAAGCTGAGCCAGCCAACCCTGAGTTCCACCTGCGTCGATTCGGCAAGACAGGGCTGACCCAGAGTCTGCGGGTGCTGCTGCTGGAATACCTGGAAGTCAGAAGCGAATCAATTGTGAAATCCCAAACCCAACCACACTCGCCATGAAAAGCACTCCACCCGAAACCCCTGAGCGGATCATCCTCGCGGGCGACATGGCCCTGCGGGCTGGAATCGCCATCGGCAGCACCACGCGCGGCCTGCTCGGGTCGACCGTGATCGACGTGAGCAAGAAACGCAAAAACGTCAGCCTAGCCCGAGCCTTGAAATTCATGGCGATCCAGATCCGCCTCTTCGCGCTGCAGCACGCCAAGGCGATCGACCTCGTCGCCTACGAAGAACCGGCGATGCACGCCCGTAGTGCCAACAAGCTGCCGCAATACGCCATGGTCAGCTCGCTGCTCTGGGCATCGGACGACCTCTGCTGCTCGAACATCGTGAGGCATTGGCCGAGCAGCGTAAAAAAACGGGCGACCGGATCCGGCAAAGCGACCAAGGCAGACATGATCGACGCCGCCAAGCGGTGGAGCGGCTATGACATCACCGACGACAACGAGGCGGACGCGATGATGCTTCTCAAGGTGGTATTCGAAGACCTACAAGAACCCGAACCCGTTCAAGAAATCCTGTTTTAATTCTAACCACGAAGGAAAAACAATGGCGACCAGCAAAAAACCAGTCATCAACGTTCCGGTCAATTACGGCGGGGTGAGCATCGGCGAAAGCACCGCTCGGCTAGGGATCAACATCGACCGGGAAAATCTCGGCATCGATCGGGCGGACGATGCGTTTTGCAACCGTCGTCTGCTCGGGTGCGTTGTGTTGGGCCACGCCGAAGAGGACGCGGCCCAGCTCAAGCTGATCGATGGGACCGACCACATCGTGCGAGGTAGTTTCGACGTGAAGGGATTCCGAGTTGCGACCGACAAGATCGGCACGGGACTCACGTTCTCGCTCAACGACATCGACGTGGGCGAGCTGGCCAAGTTTTCGAAGGGCTCGGGGCGGCTACTGATCAATGAAGTGGCAGACATACCTGACGACGACAAAGCCGACAGTGGGCACGTGCCTGGCACGCTACGCACCGAAGGCCCATGGCGTGATGTTTTGCTCGACACCCTGTTCACGCCGGGGCAGGTGATTCGTAAGTCGCTGGCCGCGGCGGGGCTTGAAACGGTGGGGGACATGTCGGACTACAGCGAGAGTGGCAAGCAGCTCACCGACATCCCAGGGCTCGGGCCGAATAAGGCCGAAGTGGTCGAGGAGCGTCTGATTGAATTTTACGCGGACAATCCCGACATGGCCGACCAGGCGAGCACCTAACACGCGGCCCAGACCGAACACCACCCTCACAACGGACGGACGGACCCGATGAAGAAAAAAAAGGCGAAGCACGAGAACATACAGCGGGGAACCCCCCAGTACCTACTCGGCCGCCGGGCATTCGATCCCGACAACCCGGAGCCTGCTTGCCCCTACACGACCGGAAAGCCCACCGGGCGCGGCGACGTGCGCTGCGTCGGGTGGTGGGCCGGGTGGCTCGATGCTCGGATCGTGTACCGACTCGGCAATTTTTTCGAGAACTGGGACGGCAAAGAAAGGACTTTTGGATGACGACCGCGCCCGAGGAGAGAGACCCTAAGTGCATTCAGTGCGGACGTCGCAAGTCGGTGGTCCGAGTGGGCGACCTGCTGCATTGCAACCACTGCAACATCGACTTTGACGACGACCCCGACGAAGGGGGCGATTACGGGCGATCTCCTTCACAGCGGATGGAGCGACAAGACCGACAGTCTGAGCAGCGGCGTCAACGCAATGGAGGACGACGGCGATGAAAGTGAGAGTCCGAAGAAACGAAGAACGCCGGTCGACAGAGCTCTACACCGAAATCATCGAACAAGAACTACTCCGCGGAATCGATGAGAACGATGGGGAAGAGATAGTCGCGCTATTTCGCGACGTTTTAATTAAAACGTCGATTGCAACGATCGACCAGCAGATTATGCCAATCGTCGAGATCCAGGTTGCCTCGTTATTCCAAACACTCAATGGACGGGGATACCACCACGAAACGAAATCAGCAAGCGATGCACATGCAAATCACCAAGCCAATTCAGTGGTTTTATTACCCCGAGCACAAACCCAAGATCCCAGATGACCTGGACAGCGTGGTCGTGATGGCGTGTCGAAAGCGATACGGAAAAACCGAGACGTGGCTGGTTCACTACGATCGCGAAAAAGGTTGGATTGCCCTTCGCGGGCACTCCGTCAAAAACATTTACGCCTGGGCTTATTTGCCCGAGCCAGCACCGGAGTTCACGGATAGCGATCAGGAACAACAGCAATGCCTATAAAACTCAGCCGCAACTTGTCGCTGCCGGAGGATGCCGTCACTTGGAAGATGGGGCTCATCGGTCGAACCGGCAAGGGAAAAACCAACACGGCCATCGTCATGGCTGAGCAGATGATCGCGGCGGGTTCGCCTGTGGTGATTCTTGATCCGCAGGGCGATTGGTGGGGTCTGCGCTCGAAATACCAAATTGCGATCTTGGGCGGCGATCATGGCGACATCCCGCTCGACCCACGTGCCGGTGAAACGGTCGCGGATTTTGTCGTGGCACATCGGCACCCTGTGTTGATTGACCTGTTTGGTATGGGCGAGGCGGAAATGGTTCGCTTTGCCACCGATTTCGCCAAACGCCTGTGGAGAGAAAACCGCGAAGCCCTGCATATCTTTTTGGACGAGGCCGACCTGTTCGCTCCGCAGTCGGGTGCGAAGGGACCGAAGGCACAGTGCCTAGGCGCTTGGCAAAATGTGGTGCGACGTGGTCGGTCGCGCGGCTTGGGCTGCACGATGATTACCCAGCGTGCGGCGGTGCTCAACAAAGACTTGCTCACCCAGGCTGACCCGTTGTTTGTGCATGGGCTGAGTGCCTCACGTGACTTGGCAGCGGTAGATGAGTATCTTGATTACTACGGCATCGACCGAAAGGCCCGTCGCGGGATCACCGGTCAGATTGCCAAGCTGCAGGTGGGCGAGTGTTTTGTACTTTCGCCCGGCACGCTAGAAATCGACCCTCTCAAAGTTGCCGTCAAAAAACGAAACTCGTTTGATTCGAGCGCGACACCGCAGGCCGGCAAAACTCGACAGGGACCGCGATCGCTGGCGAAGGTCGACTTGTCGTCGTTGCAAAAGCAAATGGCCAGCACCATTGAGGAGGCGAAAGCCAACGACCCCAAACTGCTGAAAGAAGAGATACGAAAACTCAAAAAGCAGGTGGGCAAACAAAAGCCCACGGTCGACCAAGACGCAACCGAGCGTGCGGTCGCCCAAGCAGTAAAAGAGCGTGATCGACATTGGGAGGGCGAGACCAAGAAGTTGCTCTCGGTGCGATCGAAGCTAGTACGTAGGCTGCACCAGATCAACGACCTGTCGGCAACGAACGGAGAGTCGACCGTTGAGGTCAATGGCCCGCCGCCCGTTTTGCCCAAGTCGATCCCTGCGAGCACGAAGCGTACACCGACACCGCGCACATCAGAGCGTGCCCAAACCGGAAGCCTACCCAAAGGCGAACTGGCCATACTTAAAGCGGTGGCCATGTACGACGAAGGTGTGCAGCGAGAACAGCTCTCGGTTCTGGCGGGCTATAAACGTTCGAGTCGCGATACCTACGTGCAGCGCCTGCGCGAAAAAGGATTGGTTGAAACGGAAGGCACAACCCTACTCGCCAGCCCTCTGGGAATTGAAACACTGGGCGACGGTTTCGAGCCGCTTCCAACGGGAACGGAACTCTATTACTACTGGGCAAGACGGTTGCCTACCGGCGAGAAGGCCGTTCTTGCGTTCGTCTGGTCTGAACATCCGCGAATCGTCTCACGCGAAGAGATTAGCGACGCCACCGACTATAAGCGGTCGAGCAGAGACACGTACCTGAAGCGGCTCAAATCACGCCTCTTGGTGATTACCTCGGCTAGCGGAGTCCGAGCCAGCGACCTTTTGTTTGATTGAAAGCAAGAACCACGATGACCAAGCCAGAAAAATACACCCCTGAAAAAGTTGTGATCGCGCTAAAAAAATGCAACGGCGTCCGAAGCCGTGCCGCGGCACAGCTGGGATGCTCGGTACAAACCATCGCAATAAAAATCCAACAAGCCAAAGAGAAGGGGCTCGATGTGCCACCGACGAAGTATCGTCGTGGTGCTGATTGCGAAAACATGGGGATGCGAGGGCGATCCGTGACGATCGCAGACGATTTCGAGAGTCTGCCTCCCGCGCCGCTTTACGACAAAGAGCCAACCCTAGATGACCGAGAGCCGGTATCGCAGATCGCCGTCGACCCGGAGCTGGTGCGCAATGCTGGCAACACCTACGGGCCGCGAATTGATTATCACCTGGGTGCGCAGAACTTTGGCGCTGCTCACGCAGTGATCGAAGAGGCGAAGCGAGACTCGATGGGCAAAGGCGACACCACACCCCTGCTCGAAATGACGCTCGCTGATCTCGGCATACCGACGCGGATTTGCAATACGCTCGATGAAGGTTTTGAGATACTCCGCATTGGTGACCTTGCCCACCACCACGTAGCGAAGATTATGAGCACGCCTAATTTTGGGACGCTGTCGATGGACGCGGTTTGGCATTCGGTGTTGAAGTTAGCCGCCGAGCGGGATCAGCTACGCGAGGCGGCGGAGTATGAACTCAAAACCTTAAAGGAGAAACGATGAGCTACTTCAGGGAAACTATCTTCGTGATCATATTCGCGACTATGGTCGTGATGCTGGTGTTTTTCATAGGCTTTGCCGCAGGTAAAAGCGGCGAACGTCAGCGAGCAATAAAAGCAGGCGTTGCCCGATACGAGTGTACGCCGGAGGGCGAGAGGTGTTTTAGATATTTGAAATTGGAGGTTAATCAATGAGTTACGACGAGTTGCCAGAAGATCGTGAATATCCTGACATGACTGCGTGCATAGACGAAATCCGCCGTCTAAAGAATCTGAAAGAACAATAGATTCAAGTGCTGCGTCAGTGACGAGGCACTCCACATCACCGAAGTTTATTTGTCCGAAACCGGTCGCGTCAACGTTACCTATAACCCAGACAATAAAACGAGAAGCCGAATCGGTCGCACGTTTGCTTACGACGACTTTTGCGCCGCCCTGGTGCGGATGATTGAGGAGAAACCCTGATGTTTGGTCTGGCCCGAGGAGGTGCAAGAACCCGATGAATATTAAAACGCTGGTGCCGTGGTACGGCTCGAACAGAATGAACGCCGAACGAGTGGGCGAGCTACTCAAAGGCTGCGAATGGGTGGGCGTGCCATTCGCGGGCGGGATGTGCGAGGTGCCTTACATCACGGCGCGGACGATTGCGGTGAATGATTTGCATCATGGGGTCATCTCGCTGGCTAAAATTGTTGCGGTAGTGAACGACTGCGTTGCATTGCAAGCCGGACTCAAAGAAGAACTGTTTCATCCGGACACGTTGATGGGAGCGCAACGGGTTTACGCACACGACATTGCGGATTGTGAATTCGACCTAGCGCAATCGTATTTTATCGTCGCTTGGATGACCCGAAGCGGAACCGCAGGCACCCCCGCAGAAGCAAACGGCAAGCTCGCATTGCGGTGGGAAGCTGGCGGCGGCGACTCCGTAAAGAGATACCATTCAGCCATCGACTCACTACCGGAGTGGTGCGAGCATTTTCAGCGGTGCCAGTTTACGACGCTCGACGTTTTTGATTTTCTCGACAAGTGTAAAGACCGAGAGAAGCATGGTATCTATTGTGATCCGCCATTTCTTGGGGCATCGGGTGCCAGGTACACGCACAATCTTGGCAAGGATGGCGATAACCAAGAAGCGTTTCATATCTCGCTAGCCGCGAGATTGGACCAGTATAAGAAAACTCGCGTGGTCGTCCGGGCCTACGAAGACCCGTTCATTCGCGCCCTGTACCCGGCGATTGATTGGGCTTGGCATTCTTTCGACGGGCGCAAACAAAACAATCACACTGCCCTGGAAGTTTTAATTGTGAGGAACTAAAATGTATATCTGGAAAGAAATACAAACGTGGCAAAAAAGTGATGCGAAACAAATCGGAGGGACACGCTACACGAATAGTGCAGATGTGTGGGTTGAGGTTGGAGTCGGTGCCGGGATCGAAGCCGACGCCTTAATCGGAGCCCACGCCTTCATCGGAGCCCACGCCAGGATCGGAGCCCACGCCTTCATCGGAGTCGACGCCTTAATCGAAGCCCACGCCAGGATAGAATCAACCCCCCTCTACCTGCACCCAGCAGGCGGCGAATGGCCCATCTATGTTTCGGACCCAGAAAAGCGATTGGTCGGCATCGGCTGTGAAGTACACGCGATTGATTGGTGGCTAGATGGTGGAGCGGGCAAAATTAGAAAAAATCATAAGTGCGAAGAAACGGACTTGATTTATGACCCAGCGATTGAGGCCGTTGCGAAACTGATGGGGTGGGAAACCCGAAGGAACTAAATCGATGGCCGAAGAAAAGACTGCAGGGGCCACCGCATACATATCTATGGCCATGTGCCCGATCAAACAGAGACTTGCGATCACTGGTCTCTGCGAATCCAGAGACGATTGCGGAAAAGGTCGATTAGATTTCACTTACTTTGAAGCTTTTGAGCTAAACGCAGACTTCGCAGGACCGGAAGGAAACTAGCAATGGCTGAGAACACGAAACTTTACCATTGGAGCAAAGAGCAATGGCACAAGTACCACGCCGATCACAACTACGTCCTAGAAAGGGGTTCCTTCGATCTGTTTTTTATCGTGGAGGTAGGCGAAGATGATATCACACTCCTCCAAAACGGCAAGTTTTCTAGGGTGTCGTTTGAAATTATGTTTTTGTTTTATATTACGCCGGAAGGCGGGCCGCTAGGCACAGTATCGGGAGCGGTTTAGTTTTTACCACAGAGAACGCGGAGGGAACTAAAGCCATGAGCAACGAACAGCGACTACGAAACGAGGTGGAGCGTGGAGGCATGAGATCCATCTTAAAAAAACTGGAAAAACTATCGGCCTGCAAAGAAGCGATGGTGTGGTTGCGGTCGCAGGCATCGCCTCAAGTCGCGTGGGATAAGTGCGAACGGTCGGACTGGATGATTTGGCTGCTTTCCAAGTCTACTCAGGACAAAAAAACGCTCGCCCTGATGGCCTGCGAAATTGCAAGGACTGCCTTAGTGCATATCACAGAGGGTGAGTCGCGGCCGCTTAAGGCGATCGAGGCGGTAGAAGCTTGGGCGCGTGGCGAAGCAACTGAGGTGTCTCCTTATGCTGCTTCTGCTTATGCCGCTGCTTCTGCTTATGCTGCTTCTCCTTCTGCTGCTGTTTATGCTGCTGCTGCTGCTGTTGATGCTGATGTTGATGTTGATGCTGATGTTGATGTTGATGTTGATGTTGATGCTTGTAAAAACGCAAGAAAGATACACGCGGAAATCGTGCGTAAGTATTTTCCGGTGTGCCCGGAGGCGGCCCAATGATTTCTTTACACAAGTGGGGCGAACAAACAACATGAACACGATAGAAAAACTACGCAAGCTACGGAGTGAAGTTTGTCAGGACATGGCGATCTCATTCCAGAGCGCCAGTTGGTACTCGCAGTTCGAGCAGATCATTAAGGAGGTGACTGCCCTGCGTGGCGTTTATGACGATGCAATGATGGTGGCCGAAGTTCAGCGATCATCGCCATCGGAAAAGGCTGAGGACACGGCAGTCGAAGAACGGCTAACGGAACTTGAAAAATACGTTATAGATTTGTCGGAAAAAATAAAAAAGCAAGCCAGAAAGAAGGGCACCCGGATTTACGGGGGCGAATTATGAAACTAGCAGAAGGAAAGACGGAAAATAACATCGTGGGCAACGAACTGGCCTACTGTCTTGAGACGGCAGTCAATTGGAACTTCTCGGGTGACCCGAAAGCCGACATTGCGAGAGCCTTGTCGGTCATGAAGTCTGAATCGCTGGCAATCCAGGAAAGCTTGCAAAAAATCGACTTCAGCCCCGCGAGGTGCCCGCTGTGCAGGAAGATTCCCGCATACACAAGTGATGATTGCGGGGAGATTGCAATGTGTCGAACTGTCTATCGGAGATTAGGGCACTTCGTCCTGTCTCGACCCGCTTCCTACCCGGTGAATTTCGGCGGCCTTGCTGTCAAGGTTTTACCCTGCCATAGAGAGGGATGAAAAATGAAGATCGTAAAAATAACGTGGGTAGATAGCTATGGAGTGGGACAAAACTGGGCAGACATCGATAAGCCAAAAGACGAACACCACATCTGCGTGAGCGTTGGATTTCTGGCTGGGGACGGCAAAAAAGTAAAGGTTCTCGTTCCTCACGTTTCGCTCGAAGACGGGAAAGAAGATCAGGGATGCGGCGATATGGCGATTCCCGCTTGCTCAATTTTAGACATTGACGAGCTAGTCGTAGAATGCAAAGCAAAATGAACGAGAGAAAAAACAGGGGACGAGTCGCCACAGGAAACAATAAATATTTTCACCTGTGACCTGCGGGTCAAAACGTGGTACATGTAAAGTACTGCGAACCCGCAAACTTAATTCTTTTACGGAGAACCGAGACCATGGAAGACAAAGCCGAAAAAACCCCCGAAGAAATGGGAGCCGAAACCCAAGGGTCGAACGCACCTGAAGCGGCCCAGACGATGGAGACCCAATCGGTCGAAGAGGCCACCGCAAAGTATGCGGGCGAAACTCCCGAAGACCAAACCAAAGAGACTCAAGAGCCGAGTGCAGAAGGTGGAGAGCCTAGCGACGACGCCCAATCGCAAGATAGCCAAGTGGACGAAACCGGCGCTAGCGATGAAAGCGAGACCAACACGCAGGAACCGCTGTCTACAGAAAACGCGCCCGCGTTTCAAGAGACCGAGGAAGCTGTCGCCCCGAGCAAGCCGATCGAACTGCCAGCCGATCCAGACGGCAGTAAGATGGTCGGTCTCACCCGAGAAGCTCTGCGAAATTTGATTCCCCACGAGAAAAACGGCGCGATCCATGATCTGCTAAGCAAGGTGGCTGCGGACGAAACCACAACTCGGGCAGTCTCGGTGCTGCTGGGTCGCGTGCTAGCCCATGAAGGGGCGTACCAGGTCAACCTGAAGGTGCTCGGCGATTGTCTGCAGGGAGACGAGGCGAAACATTTCGTGGACCACGGGCTCGGCGAAGGGGATCTTCTTGAAGTCTTTGGCAAGGTGACCCCTGAAGCGATTCGGCTAGTCGCCGCATAGGAAGCGGCGGAACGTCACGGATGATGACTACGCAGATCTGGCCAGGGAGGGCTGGATCTGTATTTACAACCCCGAGGTACGGATGCCCCAGCAAACCACGATCGACGAAATGACCCTAGTGCAGCGCCCCGGAAAGCGATTTGTTTACGAAAAGCTGAACGTCGCCGTGACTTCCAAAGTTCTTGCGAATGGCGAAATCAAGAATCACGTCGAAATCCTCAAGCCCAATTCGAGGGTAAAAGTGCGTCAGAAACCAAAACGGTTGACGCGGGAACGAAGAATGCCTTAGATTGCAGGCACAACTTACGTCCCGTAACGGGCCGGTCTAAAGGCCGCACGATTGATTCCCAACTTTTGGGTGTCAGCCGTGCGGCTTTTTTTATTGCGCTCGACCAAACCAAAAAGGCTGGTGATCTGAAATCTAGCGGCGTGGGGAAGTAGCTATCCCGTTTGGCTCATAACCAAAAGATCGTTGGTGCAATTCCAACCGCCGCCACTCGAGGTAACGAAATCCGAGCGAGGAACGACATGGCAGCCTTCCGAAAAGAGATCCAAGAGCTGGTCGACGAATTGACGGGCGACGCCCATCCAGGTGAGTCGTGGCCCGATCGCGCCCATCATATCGCACGCGAGCTATTTGATGTTGTCGGCAAGGTGGTCAATCTGGGGGACGACCCCACATCGTCGGCAGAAATCAAACTCGAACTCGAAGCGGCCTCCGCCGAGATCGTGCTCAAAGTCTTCAAGGGCCGCCCTGTCCTGCGCATGGCCGCGGCTGCTGCCGTTCCCTACGTCGCTGGGCTAGTGATCGACGCGATCGAAAACTACACAGGCACGGCCGAGCAGTTTGTCGATGAGCATTTGTTGCCACACCTGGCTGAATGCGAAAGTACGATCCATCGCATGCGAATCAGCTTGGAAGGGTAAGCGATGAGCTCCAGTGACCGAAGGCTGGTCTATGAGTTCTTAATGTCGTTTGCGACAGGAGCTTTTTTTTGTTTTGCTTTAGCCTCCTTAATTAAAGTCGTGAGCTACCTGTTATGAAAATCTTGCAGACCCTACTGATTTGGTTGGCGACGTGTTGCCCTCTTTGGGCTACTGAGCCGACACCCGCCGTCGGTCGCGTCTGGATTGTTGACCAGGGAAACATTTCGGCGATGGGATCTTGTGTGCTCGTTTCTCGAAGTCCTGCCATCGCGCTCACTGCGGCGCATGTCGTCGACAATCTCGACGAGCACTCGATGATCTCTGTCCATTTTGGCGAGCAAACCTCAGTCGCTGCCTACAAAGCCACAATCGTAGAAAGCCGCGCCGAAGTCGACCTGGCTGTTCTGGCGGTTGGAGGCGGATTAGACCTGCCGCCTAGGCCAATTACGTGGGAGCCCGTAGCAAAAGGGTACCGTGTGTGGCAGAGCGGCTGGGGCCACAGAAGTCCTCGAAGCCGATGGGGCAAAGTGATCGAACTGAAACCAGCGGGAGCCGTCAAGGAATACCCGCTGGTGACGCCGCTGGTGGTTTGCACGCCACTCGCGAGACTTGGCGACTCGGGATGCGGTGCCTTCGACCAGCATGGCCGTCTATTCGGAATCGTGACAGCTACCCGAGAGCACACTTTTGTTGTGCCGCTTTCCGAAAACCAGTGGATCAAAAAGCATTTGGAAAAACGCCATGAACGTTGAAACGATTTCTCTGATTTTAGGTGCAGGGCTCGGTGCGTCGATGCTGCCCTGGAAAAAGTGGCTCGGCAAAGCCCCGACAACACCTGGCGATCAAAAGTCGCTTACACAAAAGGTGATCGATTTGCGGTTTTTCTGCGCCTGTCAGCCAAAAGAGGCACGCGACCGGGGGCTCGAAGCGTGCGATACGCTCGATAGCCTGGTCCGCCAGCAAAAGATGCTACCCAGCCCAGACACCGATCGATTGTCAGCAGGTGGCTATGAATAAGCAAACCAAAATCAAACTGGCAGTTATTGCCGCGTTGCTGATCGGATCGCAGCACCAGCGGCTAGAGCCATGGGTACAGCAATTGGGCCTCGCCCAAGTATCAGAGATCGACAGCCCCCTGTTGCTTCGAGAGCTTTGCCGCAACATGGCAACCGCTCTGTCGTCAAACGAAAAAATAAACACCTCGAACCGGCTCGAAGAAGCCTGGCACGAGGCATTTTTATTTTTGGGCGATACGCACACCCCCGCGACGATCCAGGCTCACCAAGTGATCTGGGCCGAAGTCGCAGCGGCAATTGGCCACTCTGAAAAATCGGTCGACCTCGACCAAGCACTTCGAGACCAGGCAGCCGCGATCTTCGACCGGCATGGCACGGAGGCCAAAAAGTAGCATGGCGCATGGTCTAATCGAAAATTGCGGATACGTCCCCAACCCAGCGCATGCGAATGCACTGGCCAAAGAGTCTCGCGCCTACGCCAGCGACCTCGACGAGCTTTCGTTCGACGCAAACCGATCGGCATTTCCTTATCGGGCGTTGGTCGAAGTGCTCAAGGCCAACCCAAAATATGTGAGGGGAAACCGGTGGCGAGCATTTAGCCAGGGCCGTCATGGCAGTTGCGTAGGATGCGGCGAGTCCCACAAAGTAGCGGTCACGCTAGCGGCGGGTATCTGGATGCGCGGCGAAGCGATCGATTGGCCGATGAACGACGCCGGCTTGGCGGTGATGCCATCGAGATCGTGGATCTACGGTGCGAGCCGCCAAGTGGTGGACCGGCTTGGTAGGTGGGAAGGCTCCAACGGCTCAGCCGCCGCGAAGGCGATCGACAAGATGGGCATCGCGTTTGAGCGCAATGTTGGTGGCGTCGACCTTAGCAGCTACATCGCCGACGACTGCAATCGGTGGGAGCTGCGAGGGGTGCCTGACGCGACGTTGCCGATTGCAAAATTAACGTCACTCGGTGGCCGAACGCGGATCGAAACATGGGAACAGCTCGCCGCTTCCCATCAGCATGGGTACGCCGCAAACATCTGCCAGTGCTACAAGCCGGTGATCGCCACGAGAGACGAGCACGGATCTATCGAATTAGGAAACCCTTGGGCCCATAGCCAGGCGAGCGTCGGCTACGTCGTTTATGGCAGTGGCCGCAACCGGCGTCGACTTTTCGTTGTCTACAACTCTCACGGAAATAAATACAAGGGCCCGACCGGCTCGCTCACACCCGACTTGCCCCAAGGTGCCTACTGCATCACCACCGCCCAAATGCAGAGAATCATCGACAACGGCGATACGTGGATCAGTTGTATGCGCACCGGGCTCACACCACGAGCCAGGCAGTACCGAAAGTTTGCGCAGAAAAAGGAGGCCAAGTATGCGTTGGCTTCTTGAGTTATTAGGCGCGAGGCGTGAGGCGCGAGTTCTCCGAAGTCAACTCGCGCCTAGCGCCTCGCAACTAGCGCCCCTCCTGCTTTTGATCGCGATTGGATGCACGCAAGGCACGGAACGCGAGCGGGCGTTGGCTGCGGTTTCGGTTGCAGTGGCGTCGGCGACGTGTGATGTCATCACGTGGACAGGGGAGTTGCCTTTGTCGGGGGAGTTACTAGGCGCGAGGCGCGAGGCACTAGCTCTCGGAAGCCAACCCGCGCCTCGCGCATCGCAACTAGCGCCCAGCGCCCAGCGTCTGACACCTACGATCAACTGGCGAAGAAACTTTGCCGAAGCAGTACGCGAATCAGGAAAGACCGGAAAACCAGTGCTTGCCCATTGCATGTCGAGCAGTTGCGGACCATGTCGACAGCTCGAGCGCACCATCTTTCGCGACTTGAAGTTTATTAAAGCAATCAATACACAGTTCGTTGCTGTAAAGGTTAACGAAACGACTCACCCAAAGCTCGCAGACGAGTTGGGTGTTGCCTATGTGCCGACCGATTACGTGCTGGTTGTCGATGGGAGCCGATGGCGATCGGTCTACCGCAACGAAGGGGCTCCACGAAATACGAAATCTTACCTAGCTGCTCTCAAGGTGTATTTGAAAGCAGCACACACTAACCGAAGGAGTTGACGATGGATGCGAAGAAGATTTTAGTTTTGGCGATCGCACTGATTGCGATTGGACTGGCGACGTTTCCGGGCGACCGAGACGCGCAAGCGAATGCAGAGATTACTCTCTGCGCAGCGATCGCTGGCGACGTCGGCGAGTACGACACGAGCGTGCCTGATGCGAACCAAGTTGCAGAGACGCAAGCGACGGCAAACGCAACGTGCGCCAAGTGCGGACGTGCTCGGAGTCAATCGAAAGCGTCGGGTGGTAATTCGTATACGGGCGAAGGAGGCGGGTCGATTCTGATACGCCGGCAAAAACGATTCCAGCGAGTGGCGACCGCGTCTGGTGGTGGCGGGATTGTTTGGGGGATACGTCAGAACCGAGCCCAGCGAGTGGCTAGCCGACGCGGCTGGTAGTTGTGAACACTTTTGAGAGCGCCCGTCGTCTGCTTAGGCAGATGGCGGGCCATGCAAAACAATGCACGGGAAAGCAATGATGATTGCCGCAGAAATAGCCGCCATGATTGCGGCCATCTATCAGCCTGCACTTGCGCAGTCCACCGGATCGATGCCTGCGCTCCCGTGGGGAGCGCAGTTGGGGGTGATCGGGCTGATGGGCGGTCTACTTTGGTGGCAGATGGCAAAAGTACAGCCCGCCGAATCAAAGCGCCACAGTGAAGACATCGATAGGATGCTGCAAGTGCAAAAAGACTGCTCCGACGACATTAGTTGCGACATCAAAGAAATGACGAGCGAGATCAAACATATGCGAAGTGATTCACAAAAGATTTACAACACGATGCAGCAGCGACCCTGTCTGCATGACAGACCGAGCCAATAGTTATGGACCAATCCGACCTCAACGACCTGCGGAGTTATGTCGCCGAATACGACTTAGTAGCGTCCATTCCAATGTTTGACCCAGTGCGATCGGCCAAGCAATGGCGAGCGACTGACGTGATGCTCAAGTCGTTAGGACACCATGCGGAAGCGGGCATGACCGGTCGCAGGTTACGACGTGCGGCGATGGCGGACGCTCGCAAAGAAGTCGGGTTTAACATCGCGATCTGGATGATGCTCTTTCGGATCATTGCGGAGCTAGCTCCGATTGTGATTCGCTGGTGGAAAAAACGAAGGGAAAACCAATGATAATCGATATCGAAAAAGACTTGGGTGCTACTGGGTACACCGACCCTAACGTTACATCTCCTATCCTATGTGATACACAGTTTGCTGAGGCCATAGATAGAATTAAAGCATCGGGTCGAGCTGGTGTTATCCAGTTACCAGCCAAGACGTTTTATACCAGCGTACCGATTCAAGCGACCAATGTACCTGGATTAGAGATACGTGGTATCGGTGGCCATCGTCGTGCGAGACGAGAATACACGGATCAATGGCTTGAGGAACTCGGGGCGGGATCGGTCATTAGACAAACCGATGAAACGCAACATATCGTCTCGATCAAGACTGTCACTCAAGGGCACGATACGAGCCTGCGTCTCAAAAACATCATGCTACGCGGCTACGTGGCAAACAAACAATTCAATCCGTCTAACGCGGCTGGCGTGTTTATCGACGACAGCGAAACCTGGATGGCTGGGATCGAATTCGATAACGTGTTTATTCGCGAGAAAACCTACGGCATCCGAACCAACATCCACACGAATACCCTCAAGTCAAAAGGCGTCGGTCTATTTGAGATACATAATTCAGACATTGCCGATTGCTTCTGGGGCGTGTTGCTCGATGGGCTGAACGGCACGAACACGACGATACGATTTCGCGATAGTTCGATTCGATCGAACGGCATCTTCTATGAAGCCGAAGCCAATTACGACAGTGAAGAACTGGGCGGCGGTATCCTTCTAAGAAAATGCAGCAACCCAACGATTGTGGATTGCACGCTTGAGGCCAATTCGACTGGCATCCGTATGCACTACTGCAAAGGCGGAAAAGTATCGGGCAACTATTTTGAACGCAACAGCACTTGTGCGATCAATGCCGAGGATTGTGCGGGTATCGACATGGGAAGTCAATACTCGTCGGTACAGCAACCACAATCTAATCTAGTCGGTGACCTGGAAGATCACGCACATCTAATCCGACTGAAAAACTGTGAGTCCATTGGCCTCGACAATTGCTACAGCCGTCAGAACAGCGGGCACTCCGACGTAGCGTTTGCAACGGTAGTCGATGCTGGTGGAAATAAAGACATTGGCGGCAATGTCACAACGCCTAATTACGTAGCAGGTTAGAACATGGCCGACATCACAAGCAATTTGGTATGGCATTTGAAGTGCGACGAAGAGGCTGGTGCTACGTCGATGCTCGATTCGGCGAGTGGGAACAACCCCAACTTGATCATTGGGCCCCCTATCTTTGGCGGTGCTGGTAAGTTTGGAAACGCTATAGATTGCGACGGAGCAACAGTCGCGTATGCGAAGGCTCCAAATTTAATCACGTTGTCTGCGGATTTCACCATTGCATTCTGGATGAACACATCCGACCTGACGACAAAGCAATACCCGATAGGTCAACACGCCGATGCGTTGCAGGGCGTTGAGCTTTTCAATTCAGCGATCAGTATGCGTTTTAACAGCCAATTTGCAACATCGATAATGAGCATTGCTGGAAAGGTGATCGTAGATACATGGGCACACATTGCGATTACTCGTATATCAGGTGCGATCAAGGGGTATGTAGGCGCGATTCAAGAAGGAACCGCGAGTAGTGCCATAACAGTTGTTCTCGACAAACTCGGAACATTCGGAGGAACTTTCACACCGTACTCTGGGCTACTAGACGACGTTCGGATTTACGATCGTGGGATGGCACCCGACGACCTTACGGCGTTGCTTAGCCCGTATGCGATCTCAGACAGATACAGACAGCAGCAATTACTAATCCCCTCAGCGGCCTAATACGGAGTCCATGATGGAACGCGAATTTTACGATCAAGACCTAACGATCGGCACGGGTGCCGGAGACGCAACGGAAACCGTGCTCACCCCCGACCGCGCGTTCGGCACCGTCCAGTTTCCGGCCGCCATGACCGGGACCAAGCTGTTGGTCGAATTACAAAACGGCAGCAACGGCACCTGGGGCGCAGCGCAGGATGCCGCAGGCGTCCAGTTGGAAATTCTATTCTCGGCCAACGCCGTGAAGAGGATCCCCGACGGAGCCTTTGGCGCTTCGAGAATGCGGTTCAAATCGGACGCCACCCAAACCGCGGCCAGGACGTTCAACGTTCACGTAGAAAGCTAACCACGACACCATTTCAATATCAGTCGCAACGGGCGGCGGGCAAACCCACGGATGAGGACAAGAAAATGAACACGGAAGAAACCACGCAAGAACGGCAGGATTACCTTTTCCTAGTGACCGACAACTTGATCCGCCAGCGGCAAATATGGGCCGACGACGCCGGTCTGCAGGGTCTGCCCATTGGCGGATCCCTCTGGATGGCCGCCGAGCAAGCGGTCGCGGCATTCAAGACGGGTAGTCTCCCCGCCAGTTGCCGCGGACTATCCGACGCGGTCGCTCTATTCACTCGGCATTGGGAAGAGCACACCGCCCGAGCCGAAGTCGACCCGAAAGACGACCCCCTGCCAGGCGGCAACGTCTGGGGCGCACTCGACGCGGTGGCGGAAGCCCGCAAGGGATCCGATCCGCAAGGGATCCGAAAAATCGAACCCGTAGCCGACCTTGTGCAGCAGGGCGTCACCGACGAGCAAATCGCGAAAATCTACAAGTGGAAAACCGACCTTGGGCATTGGGATATCCAGAAAGTCCGCGAGGCAAAGGCGAGCCCCGGTAAGTACGACGGCGAAGCCTACTACGAAGCCAAGCGACTGGAGCTGGAGAAAAAGAAAGTTCGCGAACGCGAAGAGGCCCTCTCGATGGCCAACCAGATTGCAGGAAAAAAACCGACGACCTTAAAAGCAGGGCCAGAGTCGATCGAGACCCTTGCCGCCCAGGGGTTACTCGCGCCGCAGATTGCCCGCGTCAAAGCGGTCGAAGTCGAAGACGTGCTCACCTATTGCCGAGAGCACGGAATCGTGCTCGACGGCATGGCACCCGTTCCTAAAGACGCTCCTGCCACCGAGGCGGCCCCCGCCTCAAATCGCGAACCCTCCCCCGAGCCGGTAGAGCAACCAGAGTACGAGGACGACGCTATCGACAGCCGACTAGACGATGAAGAGTTTGCCCCGCCCGAAGGAAATCCGCTCTCGATCGAGGACCAGGTTTTCAATGCGATCGACAATGACCCAGGGGCCAAACCAGGGGAGATTGCGAAAATGCTCCGGCTGACACCCCAAAAGGTGACGGCCATCCTCAAGCGACGCGAAGAAATTGAACAGGTTCTTTAGCCGGAATAGGGGCCGCGGGGGGCAGTCGTCTGATAACAACCACCATCCGCGGCTCCCGTCGACTTTTTTTCTGAACCCTGGACACCACCATGGCTAAAAAAAAACCTGCTGCGCGGAAGTCAAAGGCGGGATACCCCAAGGGGGGGCGCCCCGCGCCCGACCAGCACAAGATCGTCCCCGACGACTACGACGACATGGCCAAGCTGTACGGAACGGGATGTACCTTTGCGCAGATCGCCCGCAAGTACAACGTGGGCCCCAACGCGGTCGCCAACCATTTCAAGAACAACATCTTCCCGAGGATCCAAGCGTCTTCGGTCCGGTCACTCGAATCAGAGCTGCTGAAAATCACCGCGCTGGAGCGGGTTGCCTGGCAATGCTTCTATAGCAAGGAACCCTACGAACGTCGCGAGCTGGTTCGGAGTGAGATCGCCAAGCTCAAGGGCAAGACCGAGGCCCAGCGAAAAACGATCGAGAACTTACTGGAGCAATCGCTCACCACGGTCCACCGCCATCACGACAAGTCGCTACTCGACATCGTCGAATGGTGCATCGATACCCGGTGTAAACTCGAAGGCCACTACGCGGCCGTCAAAGTGCGAGTTCAGCACGAAGAATACCGCGTCGCTGGAAAATCACCCGCCGAAGGCATGTCGGATCTTATGCAACGCATCCACACCAAGGTGCAAGACCGAAGGAAATACGAGGCCAGGCTGGAAGGCGAAGGCGTCGAATTCGGGAAGCTAGTCAAGCCGAGTAAGAACTGAGATACGTGATTTCTCAAGCCCCACCCACTGCCGAGGAAATGATAGCCCTAGCGGAAACCGATCCGGTCGTGCGAGGGTTTCTCGACTCCCTGGAAATGGAGAATAGTTTTTACGACTTTGTGCCGAGGCCAGACGACCCGGAGAATTTCGATCAGCAGCACTCGTTCTGCTTTGGCCGAGACCAGGTCGCATTTATGATTGGCGGAAACGCCGCAGGGACGACTGAGGCCGCCGCGTTTAAGGCGGGGCAATTCTTAATCCACCAACAGCCACCGCCACGAAAGGACACCCCGTTCTGGATTATCGCCGAGACCTACGAGCAGGTGATGGACGTCTGCTGGGGTGAGAAACTCCTAGGCCACGGCCATATCCCCGACTGCGAAGTCAATTGGGACAAAGTTGCTTGGCACAGCGAAAAGCAAAACCGGCCCAAGAGTGTTCCCTTAAAACCTTGGCCCGAAGAGGTCGGTGGTAGCCCGACGAAAAACTGGCGACTAGAGTTCAAAAGTTACGAGCAGGGACGAAAGGCAATGCAGGCCAGGTCGATTGGCGGATTCTGGTTTTCGGAACAGTTCCCGCTCGATATCTTCCTCGAAGTGCTCCGCGGTTGTCGCGAGTATATGTTTCCGGGTGGTCAGTTCGCCGAGTTCACGCCCATCGACCCGGAGCTGTCGATCTGGGTCGAGAATGCGATGGAAGAACAGCCCAAAGGATGGAAGTTCTACCGAGCCAATACGAAAAAAAATGCCCCCAATCTTCAAGAGGGTTGGTACGAACAATTCTTTGCGCTGGTCCCGGACGAGCTGCGAGCGACTCGCGAGACGGGTGCCCTCGCTTCGTTTGAGGGAGTCATCTACCCGAGCTTCATTCCGGCCGTTCACGTCATCGACGAAGACAAGTTACGGATCCCACCAGGCGTCCACCACGACATGGCGACCGACTGGGGCGCGTCGGCGGAACATCCGCAAGTAACCGTCTTTGGCTATTGCGATTCGATCGGGAATTGGACGATCTACGACGAATACTGGTCAGCCGACCAAAGCAAGATCACCAAGGACCACGCCGAAGCGGTGCTCGATATCTGTGGGGCATGGGGATGGCCGATCGACACTTACGAAATCGCGATCAGCAAAAGAAAGACCCGAGAGCTCCGAAAAGGGGAAGTCCTCGAACCGGGCGAAATCGCGCACGAAATGCGACGGATCTCCCAAACACGAGATACGCTCTGGGGCATGAACTACGGTGACCCGGCCCGGCCTGGGGAAATCAACGAGTTTCTAAGGCGAGGCATTCCGACACAGCGATCGAGAAATCAGGTCTACGCCGGAATCAACGAGGTGCGGACTAAACTGGGTTGCCACCCAGCGACCGGGGAGCCGGGGCTGAGGATATCCAGCAAGTGTAAGCACCTCATCGAGGAAATGCGGAAATACCGCTGGAAACGAGGGAAGCGACCCTCGTCGGGTTCGATCCTCAACCCCGCCGTGGCGACCCCAATACCACTCAAGCGCGACGACGACACGGTCGACGCCCTGCGCTACCTGATTTACAGCAAGGCTCTCCCGTCGAACGAAACCATCAGTTCCACCAAAAAAAGTATCGGCGCGGCGGATCGAAAGTCGGTACAATTGTTTCGAGGCCGACTCGACCGAGCCATGCGAGGGGCGTCCGGTATCATCCCAGGTCGATAATATGTCCAACCAATTCCAGTTCACGACGGTTTGCTGCGGGGGACCGCTTGACGGCCTGCAATTCACGAAGGAAACCGGAGAAACCGCGTTCAAATACCTGCGGGCTGGCGGATGCGAAGTGATGGAGGGCGACTGCTTGGTGACCGCTAATGCCACCGTCGTCGAAGACTGCTATTATCTGATGACGTTCATGCTCGCCTGGCCGAGTGGGTACCTCTGGCGATACACAACATGGATACACGAATCGTTACTCCCAGTAGACCAAGAAAACATAAATCACGTCATGGGGAGCATTCACCCGAGCGACTGCCACGTAGATCGACATTACGTCAAAGAACTCGATCAGCCACCGACGACACTTTTCCGCTACGGACACGTCGTCCTTAGTAGAAACTGAGATAAACCCCAGAGCTTGACAATCCACGTCCCGTAACGGGCCGGTCCATTGGCCGAACGTCGCGCACCTATTGGTGTGCTACGTTCGGTCTTTTTTTATGCGATTGCATCATGGCGAAATACACGAAAAACCCGCTCTTCCGCCGCGCCTCGAAACGAGTGCAACAAGCCGCGCGCCGCGAATGGAAACGGACGGACGCGGCGAAGGCGATTCATCAGATTCAAGCGGCATCCAGGATGGGCGGGTCGATGGGCGGCGGGCAAGCGGTCCGCAAGGCGATGAGTCAATGGGGTCGCGGCGGAATCAACGACCTGGTGCGGTCCAGTCTCCTGTCCTCCGACTTTGGGTCTCTCATCAGAGAGGTCCAGAAGTATTCGCGAATGGGCGGAAGCACGGGCCGACTGTTAAGTACCTTCCTCGGCGAGATGGGGCCGATCGGATCTCTTATTCGATCGGTGTTGGGCGGATCAAGCGGGAAACGATCGAGTGGTGTCCAGGGTGACATCCAGTCGGCAATTGATTTTCTCGATGCGGTCGCCCCTGATGCGCTTTCCAGCCGAGGTCGCAAGCGATCAACCATGCCCGCAGCTAGGCGATCGGGCCAAGAAGTGGCCGATCAAATAGAGGCGGCGAAGGAGTTCCTAGAAGGGGAAGGTTTCGAGGTGAAGCCAAAATCTCCAGGCGGTACGGCGACCGATCCGTCGACTACTCAGAGAGAAAAAACTTACCCAGGTGGCGTCTCGAAAACTACGGCCCGAGGCCAGCCCCGCAAGGTCGTTGACATCGATATCGGCAGTGGTCGCAATCGTCGATTCCCGGTCGACCATCCGATTGTCACGAAGCGGATGATCCAAACGCCCGAATCTACGAATGTCTACGCCTACAGTTACGACGTCGATAGTTGGACACTCTACGTTCGATTTCGGTCGGGCGAAACAGGCGCGGCGGGAAGCCTTTACAGCTACTCGCATGTGACGCCCGCAAAGTTCCTGCTGATGTACGCGGCACCGTCGAAAGGGACGTTTATTTGGGACCACCTGCGGATTCGCGGGACGATTTCAGGTCACCAACACGACTACCAGCTCGTGGCAGTGCGAAATAACTACGTCCCACGCAAGGCGACGATGACGGGCAAAGGAGAAATGCTAGTCCCTCGAACGGTCCGAGTAAAACGAGTAGGAACCGGCAAAATACGAGTCCTCAAAAGTGGTGGAGCGATGCGGCCCGGCTTTCACCCCTACGGATAAGGTGAAGAAATGCAGACCAACGGTCAACCGAATCTCAAACTTGACGAATCCCATCACGACGTAAATACCGACCCCTCGTCGGGGGTCCAGGGAATGCCGCCTAACCTGGGCGATATGCTCTTGCGGCACCCGTTCACATTCCAGGGCATTGCCGGGTCGCAGGCCAAAGTCTACCGGCCCAGTGACGAAGCGATTCAAGACAGCTTCGACAACGCGAAGTTCATGCGAAACGACGTCACCGTGATGGAGTGCGTCGAGATGCGACAGCGCATGGTGGCGCTGCTTGACTGGTCGATCGAACCGGAGGACAGCAAAGATCCCGAACAAGTTGGCGTCGCGGACATCCTTACGAAGATGCTCAAAAAGATCCCACGCTTCATGCAGTATCGAGAAAACCTCTTGCACGCCACTTGGTACGGTAAGTATGGCATTCAGCACAAATGGGGCTATCGGTGGGTGGCCGGTAAAATGCGACCGATGCCACTGAAATGGCTCCCGGTGAATGGCGACAAAATTGTCTTTCGCTACGACGATGGGCTCAACGACCACCGCGCCGATCAGATTGGGATCCGGGTTGGAGCTGGCATCTACAGCGCTCCCGACATGCAAAACAGCCTGCAGCAATCGATGGATCGCCGAGGTTTTCATGGGAAGATCGAATCGACCGACCACGGACTGGCTTATTTTCTAGACACTTGGGAGCGGATACTACTCGCCGTGCATAAGTACCGTATCGAAGACGGCGAATACCACGACCCCTCGAACGCTGGGCGGATCCACGGGCTCGGAATTCGGTCGGTGATTTTCTGGACCTGGTTTCAGAAGCAAGAGACGCTCGCCAACATGATGGAGTACCTCGAACGCTCTGCCACGGGGATCGAGATTTGGTATTACCCGATGGCAAACGCCGACGCGGAAAAAAAAATGCGAAAGGCCGCCGAAGAAAAGATCGGCAACGGGCGCAATGTCATCTTGGTACCACGGCCGACGGGCGAAGATGGACAGGTTTACGGGGTCGAACGGATCGAGCCGGGGATGGCAGGCGTCGAGCAACTCAAGTCGGTGGTTACGGAGTATTTCGGCCATTCGATTAAGCGGTACATCCTCGGCCAAACGCTTACCACCGAAGCGTCAGCAACCGGGCTCGGGTCGACCCTCGCCGACGTTCAGTTGGACACGCTGATGCAGATTGTTAGGTACGACTCGATGCTGCTCGAAGAGACGATCGAAACCGACTTGCTGTCACCGATCAAAAAACTTGCGTTCCCCGACCACGCCAACGTCGACTACAAGTTCCGCATTCACACAAGTGAGCCAGACGCAGACTCGATGATTGGCGCGATGATGAAAGCCTACGACATGGGCTTGCGAATCGACGCCCAGCAGATCCGCGATCTCATCGGCTCACCCAAGCCCGAAGAAGACGCCGAAGTGCTCGACCGCATTGCGCAGATGAAGCAAGAGCAAGAAATGTCGCAGCAACAACAGATGGATCCCGGCATGGGTGGATCTCCGGTACCCGGCGGAATGCCCGAGCCACCCCCGTCACCGGACCCCACCGCGACCGGACCCTCTGAGGCTACCGAGCAGGCCGGATATGTAGCCAACGGCAATGAGAGCGAGAACAGCGATCGCAATCGGCTTATCGATAGCGACTCCCCACGGGCTGACCATTACCAACGCTATCGTGACGACGGCGAGTCGGAACTCGAAGAACGAATTTGCGACGCTTCACAGGAAACGGACACGGACCCAAGCGAGGCACAACGTGAAGCGGGAAATTACCGGAAGGGACGATTTCATTGGAACGGTCTTGAGGTAGTGATAGAAACACCCCGTGGCATCAAGCGACGTCCCGAATGGCCCGCGATGCCCGCTCACTACGGCTACATTCGGCGATTCGAGAGCGATGCGGACGGCGATCACATCGACGTGTTTGTTGGCCCTAAGCCGGATAGCGAACTGGTGTTCGTCGTCGATCAAGTCACGCCGTCGGGAAGTTTCGATGAACACAAGGTAATCATCGGATGTATTGCGGAATCCGAAGCCAAATCCTTATACCGCGACGCCTACACGCCAGGCTGGAATGTGGGCAAGATTACCTCGATGACCGTTAGCCAGTTTCTCACTTGGTTGGAGCGTGGCGATAGCGGCAAACCGATCGAAAGGCAAGTTTCGGGCTACAGTGCAAATCGCAACGGCAAGGCAACGTTAGTTTTGTAGAAAAACAGGCAAAATGACCAGCAAAACCGACCAAAACAAGCAGATTAAGCTCCAGGCGGTAAGGCAACTCCAAAGGCTGCTTCACCTGATTGATTCGCATGATTTCAGCGGAACGGTCGAGCTCATCGTCTATGCCGACGGCGGCGTCGCCTCGAAAATCCGCTCTCGAGTCGATCAATTTGAGAGGTTAGAATAAAAAGGCATTGCAAAAAGCCTTGACGCGAACCGTTGGTTTGCGGCAAAATGACGGGCGTGGGAGAAAGTCTCCCAAAGAAGACAACTTGAGAGTTCCGGTAATCTAAGAAAAAGGCCGGGTTCCTATCCATTGCGGGTAGGTGCCCGGCCTTTTTTATTTGTCCACAGGAAACCCAGCGTCGAATGGCATCTCTCCTCGAATCCCCTGACCAAGCGATGCAATTGCCGCAAGGCAACGTGCGCGAAGCGGGCGATTTCCCCGAGGAAGAGTTCCTGACGATCGAAAACGTTCCGGTTTTTTCCGAACACGAAACCCAAGCGAGTGACGGACGTGACATCCAGTTCACCTACGCCGAACTCAAAATGGTCGCCGACCGATGCAATCGTAGGATTGCCGAGTCCGGGGATTATGCGGCGGTCACGATCGGGCATACGCCCAGCCCCGAAGCGAAGGCATCGGGGGCTACGGACCCGGACCTAGTCGGTTTTGCTGGTCCTTTTCGCATGGGTCTGCTCGGGAAACCAGGGGCTCGCCAGCGCCACGCCATTCTCGCCGACTTCCATATCTATCGCGATGAAGTCGACCGGTTCAAACGACACCCGCGTCGCAGCCCCGAGCTGTGGCTTGAAGACCGCTACGAAGAAATGTTTCTCGACCCGATTGCACTCTTGGGCGCGGAAGCACCTCGACTTGACCTCGGGCTGCTTTACTCCGCTTCGCTCCACCGAGGCAAGGATCGCGTCCGACTCGAAAAATACGCAGCAGTTGCTCCAGGCCCGGAAAATACGTTCGTCCCGGGCTTCCCAAAAAAGCGCTGCTATTCACCCTCCGTAAACGAGGACACGGCCATGTTAGATGACAACCTAATCCAACAAGTCGCGGAAGCCATCGGGCAGAGCGACGAAATGCAATACATCCGCAAGCTCATGGCGGAAAATACCGGCAGCGCTGGCGGGGGCGAAATGGGTGGCGACACGCCGAGCCCCAGTATGGACGCCACCTATGGCGAAGCCGCTCCACCTCCGGCGGCAATGCCCGCTCCGTCTGGCGCTGCCATGACGGCCGACCCCGCACCCATGGAACCCGCTCCAATGGGCCCTGGCCCGGACGCTTCCCACGATCCGCCCGTCGTACCGCCTGCCGACGAAGAGCCCGAGAAGATGATGCACAAGAATTACGCGGCGCTCGACGAAATGGACGACGACGCCATGGACAAGTACATGGCGCACCGGAAGTACATGGCGCACCGAAAGAGCCAATACGAGGCCGACAATTCGTCGGGCACGTACCAAACGGCCAACGAGAGTGAACTCGGTGGGTCTAAGTGCGACCACAACGAAACGACCGGGAGCCAAATGCCCTACGCGGCTAGCGGGAGCAATGAAATCGAGTCCCAAAACCCCGACGACAACGGCGGGGCTGACGGCTCGGATGTTCTGGGCGATGCCACTGTCGACGACGCGGTTATTCCAGGAAAGAACGGCTCGACCAACTATGCACAAAACGGGCATGGTCGCGAATCGCTGAATTACCAGCGACTCCAAGTCCAGTTGCGCGAGCAATCCGACCGAAGTGATCGTCTCGAAAAACAGCTCCGCTCGGAAGGGTGCAAGCGGGTCAACGCAGAACGCTATCAGCGGCTTCAAGAGCTGCAGATCAACGGTTATGCCCTGGATCCAGAGAAGGAAATGGTTCGGCTCGGAAGTGAAAGCATGAACGGCGAACAGTTCGACGCGCACGTCCAGGCGATCACCGAAAACTACCAACGGATGCCTTCGATGGAACTGCCCTACGCGGGCAATACCGCCACGGGCGACCCCAGTCGTCCGGGCAGCCGCACAGAAAACGAGCGCTACAGTCGAGAGTGTTCGAAGATCGCCGAGAAGGTTTGCCTGGCGCAAATCACCCAAGGCCAAGAGCCCGACTTTATGGCAGTCCTGGACGAAGTCAAAGCAGGAAAACACGGAGACGTCTAACGTAAGACGCCACGCCACCACGAAACCACCATAAAAACAACGAGTTCCCACTCAATCGAGGAGCAAAACCATGTCCAACACCCCCCAACGTATCGTGGCTGGCGGAACGATCAATCCGTTTCGTTTTATCAAGCCTGACACGAGCGACGAGCACCAAGGCTTGGAGGCCGACGCCAATGCGGAAATCATCGGCGTCTCTGGTGAAGAAACGAAGTTCGCACCGCTTAGCGACCTCGTCACCACGAACCCACATGCCGAAATCGGAGACAGCGTCAACCTGCGAGGACCAGGCGAAGAAGCCTTAGTCGAAGCGGGCGGCGTATTCAGCGCAGGTGTACGACTCAAGTCCGACGCCACGGGCCGCGCAGTAGCGGCTCTCACCACCGGAACCATCGCCCAAAATTACGGCGGACGGTCTCAGCAGGCCGCCGCGGCCGCTGGGGACTTGGTTCGTGTTTCGGTCGACCCCGGGACGTTCCGACCCGCCATCGTTTAACCCTTGAATCACATTTTTTAGTTACGCTTTTTTACAAACCACGACGGCTAGGGTAGCTCCCGAAAGCCCGGATAACCCCATCCGGTCGCCGTCGAAAACAATCGGGGGCCGTGGGGACGGCGATGGAGAAGTGTTCCCATGGCTGCAGTATATCCAGGCCCCCAAAATACGTTCGTCAAGGCCCACGAACATTCCAATAAGATGGTGATTGATTTTGCCCGCAACATCAAAAAGTTTGCGGTGAATCGGTACACCCAAGTCGTTCCCGTAGAAAAGGTCGCGGGCTACTTCCTAGAAATGACCATCGAAGAGGCGGGCCGAATCGTTCATTCGGATCTACGCAACTTCGTATGGTACGACGGGATGCCCGCCCCGGAAGGCGTGGACGGTCGCGAATCGTTCGAGTTCAAGCCCTTCACGACGAAACGATACGCTTACCCGTTCCAGTTGGGCGACCTGACGATCGATCAGTCGAGTTGGAATATTCTCGACCAGCATTCGTCCATTCATAGTCGCCAGGCCATGACGGCTCGCACCCAGTTGGCAATCACCAAGCTGACGGCGACGGCCAACTACGCCACCAACCACGTCAAGGACGTCACCACGATTGCCGGAAATACGGGCAATTGGGCACAGTCGACGACCGCTCGCCAAGATATTAAGCGATCGCTGACCACCGCCGCCGAGCAGATCCTCGACGACACCTTGGCTGCGATCGAGCTCGATGATCTCGTACTTGTGATTAACTCCAAGATGGCAGCCGAGCTCACCCAGAGTCAGGAAATCGTCGACTACATCAAGCAGTCGCCAGACGCCTTGGCACAGATCAAGGGCGAGTTGCCAGGCACCAACACGATGTACGGATTGCCCGACAAGTTGTACGGGTTCCCACTCGTGGTCGAAGCCGCTCGTAAGGTGACCTCGAAGAAAGGCGCTGCCACCGTCAAATCGCAGATCTTGCCAACGGCCACACCGTTTATGTGTGCTCGACCTGGTTCGATCATCGGCGTTGCAGACGCGCCGAACTTCTCGACGTGCGTTTGCTTCGCGCAAGAAGAACTCACGGTCGAGACGCTGCGAGACGCCAACAATCGACGGACCCAAGGCCGCGTGGTCGACAACATCGTTTACGAGCTCGTCGCTCCAGTGAGTGGCGTGTTGTTCCAAGCTGCCGCGTAGTCGTTTGCCTGCCGCCCCGGCCCGATTTGCTGGTCGCAAGGGCCGGGGTAGCGTTTTTAGGTTTCCCGTCGACCAGCAACGACTCTACCCCGACGTACTCCCATGACTGCTTACGCCACTCCCACCGATATGATTGATCGGTTCGATGAGCGGACGCTCAAGCAGTTGGTGGCCGACGATAACACCCCTGCGACGTCGCTAACATCAGACGGAAAAATGCTGGCAGCCCTGGATGATGCGACGGGGGCGATGAAGTCGGCCCTCTTTGTGGGCAATCAGTACAAGCCCGAAGACCTCGAATCGCTTACGGCGGAATCTCAATCCTACCGTAAGCGGCTCTGCTGCGAGATCGCGCTGTCTTACCTAATTCGTCGCCGCCCAGAAAAGTACGGCAAGGCAAGTCGAGAGATCCAGGAAAATGTCGATGCGATCCTAGAGCAGTTCCGAAGCGGTGTACGAGTCTTCGAGATCGACGCAAACCGAGCGGCTGGTCTGCCGAGTATTGACGGACCCTCTGCGGTGGATTACCAGCGACTGAATCTCTTGCCCGATCGAACGCGAAACTTCTACCCCCACCGACAAACCCGTTTACCGTTAGGACGCTGATATGGCTGAGACCGTTCAAGTTGCGGGTGCCTGTCAGGTGCGTATTGCAACGCCTTCCTCGGCTGGCGGGGCACTGCAGACCCTGGGCTTCAACCGAAACCAGGGGGACGTCCGCAAAGAGGCATTCTTTCTCGATGTACCCGGCGATCAAAACGGGGGCGACGATGGGCCGCCGATCGAGATCATTTATCTGGGCGAGACTGCCACGATTCGCTTGGAACTGACGAAGTACGATCTAGTTGTGGCTAATATCGTCCGAGGACGGGTCGACAGTGCCATCGCAGGACGACCAGCGACTCCGGGGACGCTCATGTTCTCCGGTCCGAATACGATGAGGCTGTTGCTGAATGCGCCCAACGATCCACGGAACTTCCCGCGATGCTTCCCGCGTATGCCGATCGAAATCGGACGCGGGACCAAGTATTCCACGCTGATTTGTGAGTTTGAGGCACACAAAGACGCCAGTGGAGTGCTCTATAACGCAGTTACCACCTAACCAGTAACCAGCAGGCAAGCGAAATGTTACGCAGAATCATGGATTGGTTTCGACGTCGAAAACGAAACCGGCAGCGACTACTCTTCTCGTACTTTGACGGTTGGCGCACGAGTCGAGTCGACCCCCTCCGAGTGCATCGCGACCTAGAATTGCACCCCGAGTTTAGTTGGGATATGGGATTCCTGATCGACCAGGGGGACGCTGAGGCGACCGACGTTGCCATCCGGGCGACGTGCGAAGTCTTCGCGATTCATCGGTGGGATCCTGCGACAGAACAGGGAATGATCGGCGCGGAAATTCTTAGCGTCCTTTTTGATTACTCTGAGTACGTCGAAGCACAAAAAAAAAATTCCAGCCCTGGTCTGACCTCTCCACCACCTACGGAATCGGAATCCTCGACTTCGGTGGAGCCCACAAAAACGACTACGAAATGTTGTTCGGGTTGTACCTCAACGCCGACCGAGCCGAACTTCGACAGTCCGCCAGAGTGACCGTAGGAGTGGGTGAGGCGTTTGCGGAAGTAATGAGTGCGGAAATGTTGGGAGCCCTGTTTATCGACCCAATCGAGGCAATGGTCGAAAGCGAGCGGCGGCAAAAGATGGCTGAGAGAAACAGGAAAGAATCAGGAGATTAACCAATAATGGCTTTACCAATTATCCCATTGATCGGAGCCCTGTTGCGAGGGGCGGGTGCAGCCGCCTCTTCGGGGCTCCGCGCCGGCGGTGGAGCCTTGTTACGAGGGGCGGGCGGTGCGCAGATTGCACGCGGATTATCAGGGTTGCGTCGACGGCCACAAGAATACGGACCATTCCCTGACGAGTCGCACCCAGCCTACAGGCCGCCACCTGCCGGGAGACTACGGTCGGGCGGTATCCTGGGCGTGGGGTTGGCGAAGATGGGAGTCAGCACGGCATTGGGGCTCGGGTTGGCCGCCAAGGCCGCAACTAGCTTCTCTGAGGCGCTCAATAATTCCGCGACTGGAAACCTGCGTATTTTCAACAACCAGATCGCCGCGCTGGCTTCGCGCAAAGAAGTCTTCGGGATCCGGCAGAGCGTGCGCCGCGGAAAGATGGTATCGGGCACTACGGTTGCCCTGGGGGATGCGATGATGCGGATGCAGCGCAATTCTCAGCCCTACTCGGCGCTTGGAGAAAATCTCTTCAATTCAGTTGGAACGAAAATTACCGAAGGCGTGATTTACTTCCAAGGTGTTTTGGAATCGATGGGCGTGACCGAAATGGTTCGCAATATCAATGATTGGCTGAGCGGGGGCAACAAACAGCTCAACTCCGGGGTACTGGACTGGATGCGGGATGCGGCTGCCGGAGGGTATGTCGATCAGGCCCTGAACCAGCGACCCGACGAGAATCCGGGGAGTCGCATCTAATGGCTACTGACGTGATCTACAACGGCGTGACCCTTCATAATGTCCTCACCCGACAATGGGACCAAGAGATTGTTTACGACGCCACGGGGACCGATCTGCTAGGGCAACGACTCAAGCTGCAGTTTGATGGAGTCCTGCACGCCCAGCGGTTTCCCGTCAATGCAAGCGAAGTCTATGTGAGCGGCGGATCCAATTCGAACGACCCTTTCGGTAATCTCGCTGCCGTGCGAAACGCACTCGGGGAGCCACGACAGCGACTCCAGGTTCGCGTCGACGGCAAAGACGTGATTGATGTCATTGGGCCCGGTGGAGACGTACAATCGCAAAACGCCGACATCGAAAATGGCCCCAAGCCAAGCAACATCAGCGTCACGCCGGTCGGTGCCACCGCCTTTCGAGTCTCATTTTCCATCGAGGCGGTGATCGGCAATTGCAGCGGCCGAAGCGGCGATGGTTTAATCATCAACAACCGCTGGCGCGTTTCCGAGGCGATGGATTCTAATTTTTTCACCACCCGAACGATCACCGGAAAATTGCGACTCTCCCGAGGCCCACAAAAGCCGGGAGACCAATTTGCAGGGCACTACTTCAAGCCGGTAGTGATACCGCCCCTAGAGAGTAGTTTTCGACGGGAGCGAGTCGTCTTCCACGCTGAGGAAGATGGCCTCACCTGCAGTTACGAAATCGTTGACAAACAAGTCCACCAAGCCGCCCCCTGGCCTGCGACGAAAATCGGCGCGACTCACAGCGAGACCGTCAACAACGGCACCTTTTTCGTCTCGGAGATGAGCGTTCGTCTCGAAGGCGATCCATCTTGCAACAAGCAGTTGCTAGTCGAGCGGGCCCTTCAGGTGGCCGACGCAAGAATCAATTTTATTGCGATTGTTGGAAAGGGGACGATGGTCGAATCCCTGACCATTACCGACCACATAGGCGATCTGCCCATCGTAGAGTTGCGTATGCGGGTACGGCGAACGGACACGGCCGGGACGAAAAGTCTCTTAATGGGTGTTCGCACACACGACTTAGGGCGCGACTTACAGTTGCCTTCCCTAGGGAACAATAAAGATACCGCGATCGAGGGGACCGGCTACGACTCACAGCGATCGCGAGTGCCTAAGCCGTATGGCTACAAGTCGGGCTCTGGTGCCTTCGACAACGAGCGACGGCCTGCGGTGATTTATTTACTGCAATGCTACCTACAGAACCCTTGCAGCGGCCCGCACCACGTAGGACCACGGGGGACGACGCCCAGCAAGGGATCAGACGACAGAAAGAGCAACGCCAGGGAAGATTCTACATCGGTTCACGAATCGCCCAATTCGCTCCCCGATGACCTCGACACCTACTCGGTCGAAACACAGAAAAACATCTACACGATGGCGAAGATGAGTACGACCTACCGGCAGAATAAGATGCTTTTGCAGATGCCCAGGTCGAGTCGCAAGAAAAGCAACGGGAGTGAGATCAAGGAACATCCGGTTGCCTCAATTATTAGTTTGGCAGAAGAACAGCCCAAGAGAATTTTGACGATCGATTTTGAGCGCGTCGGGGCCATGCCAGAACTCCCCAGTTCCATCAATTACGCGGTCGGTGCTAGTGGAGAAGGAAAAGCGGCCGTTAGCTTCCTGGAGTTCGAGATACTACCCCCCGTGCGATCTCCCGATGGGCGTGACGTTGTCAATCGCGTGCGGGCTACTTACCTCTACGTCCTGTCTTCCGCACCTGACCTATCAGGGAGCCGACTGACCGTAGGAGTCAACCCGGTCACTTCGTTCGAGGACTACGACGGGAGCGTACAATTAAAATTCTCGAATGCGTTAGCTGGAAACCCTCAGAAGAGCAGTTAAGGACATAAAACATGGCCATAGATTATTTCAACGCTGGCGGAGTCGGGTTATTCGACATCCTGGGGAAAATCTTCAATGGTATGAAGGTGAAAAATACGGCTCGTGGTACGACCGTTGCAAACGCCGTCGCAGCAGCCATTGCCCAGTACAAACTCAAGACAAACTCCGACCTGGAACTCGATCGAGATATTCAGGGACTGGCGTCGGCGGAACTCTCAGACCGAACCGGGGATGGGCTGCTGAGCTCCTACCAAAACATGGCCCAGGCGCTGCTTAAAGGAGTGGTCCGCGCCGACTCGAACAACGAGCGGCTATCGCTCGAATCGTCGATGCAGTACCTCATCGATCAAATGATCGCCGATGCGTTTTACGTAGACAATTCTTTGGTTACCACCGCGGTCACACCCGATGCCGGGAACTCGGCTTCTGACCTGAATATCTACGTCACCGACATTGGAAGCGCTGGCCTGGAAATAAACCATATTTACACTGAAACCATGCAAGCCGAGGTGACGACGGGGGGATCTTCCCCCTCACTGCAATTCACCGGAGCACGGGCTGCACGCTCCAAACTTGCCGAAGATTGGCCCGCGGGGTCTGGAGTCCAGATTAACGAGTCCCCGATTGACTCGGGGGTTGGGGCCATTGCCAACGGGGACTTTGAGCTGTCTGCGATCGCCAACACCCCCGATTCGTGGATCTTCGAGGTAGGAAGTCCGGGAACAACGGTGCTGCTCACCAACCCGACCGTTCAGACGGTGATTATCTCAGGGACTCCCACCTCGGGCAGCTATTTCCTGAAGTTTACCAATCCATTCACCTCCAAGGTCACGGCAACCAAAACGCTCGCGTACAATGCCTCGGCCGCAGACGTCCAATCGGCTTTGCGAGAGATCGAAGATTTGGGATTGGTGGGCGTGGTCTCCACGGGCACGTCACCAAACTTTACCCACACGATCACCTTTACTGGATTTTCGGGCCAGGTGGTGGCGATGACGTCCACATCCTCGTTTGACGTGGGCACGATTGCGCATGCCGTGACGACCGTCGGAGAGCTAGGCTCGAACAGGGGTCGATCTCTGGTGCTGAAGGCGCACGCGACCGAGCTGACTACCCTCTACCAGGAAATCGCGATCCAAGAGAGTACCGTCTATTCGATGGCATTCTGGATGGGGGCCAATTTGGGGGCATTCAACATCAAGATCTCTTTGGTCGACGGGATCGGCGGGTCGGTAATCAACGACGATCAAGGGGTGGCGCAAGAAATGATCCTCACGGCCCCGACGCCGATCGGTAGATCGCACTTTCAGACTTTCTTCCGGGTGGCGAAAAACACCCCGACGCCCATTTACCTCAAACTTGAAAAGACGGCTCCGTACCTCGCGGATGATTTGGTGCTAGACGACTTTATCCTGGCGCCAGCGTCTCAGATTTACCCAGGTGGGCCCTACCTTTCGGTTCATTCGGGGCGCATTGCGCCGTCGGTTGGGGACCAATGGAGTATTCCGATCATCAACAACTACGCCGGAGAATTCCAAAAGTATTTTGATTCCGCATTCGACATGTCGACCCTAGGCTTGCAGTTACCGACGAGTGGATCTTTCCTTATTCTCGACAGCCTTATTTCCTGATTATAGAAGCAATGCCGCGATCCAACGCTCAACAAACCGAGGTACTCAAGGCGATCGTCGATCACTATCGGACGACGCTCTCGCTCGACAATGCACGGGCGTTTCTGTCCATCGAGTCGGTTTCTGCACGCATCCCACGCAGTGGCGACTGGTGGCTGACGATCTCCCCCGGAGAAGGGAATTTCGACCAGGAAATGATTGCAGCGGGAGTCGTGGAACAATGCACCGAAGATTCGAGATTTATTGTGAGTGGCCACCTACGTCAGTTTTTGGACCCGACCGACGAAGACGCCGAGCTGCTGGTGGGCAACACCGAGTCGCTGCTAAATCTCAAGCGAACGATCCTCAAGACGATTTGCGGGGTCGATTTGCTGGTGGGTGGCAACACGTTTTCGCGCGAGCTGATCTCCCCCCTTTCAGTCCGTGCCCCCATCCTGTACGAACCGATCGACCAAGAAGAGGGGGGACTTCAGATTGCCGTCATTAGTGTTACCTTTGGCCTCTCCTTTGATTGGGATCTCACCACGTGATACTCCGCTACGCTGGCATCCCGCTGTTACTCGAAGATCCTGGATTTGGATTCCAGTCTTGGCTGGAGCAATCGCTCTCGCTGAATGGCCTTTCCTTATTCGGGGGCGAAGATCCCGCGATCCACGAAGGACGCAACCGGCCTCTCGGTCCTTTTCTGGATCGATCGAGAGACGAAACGACGCTTGTCGGGGCATCGACTCCGCATGTCGGAATACCGATTCTCAACTACGCAAGTCGACGGCCCCCAGAGTGGAGAATCAATACACTTTGGTGGCCCACCGGCGCAACGCGGCACTCGATTGGTCTTTTCCTGGCCGATACGACCTCGCTCGAAGAAATCAACCAAGCAATCAAGGGCAAAGGGCACGCCACGCTAGAACTAGGCGAGGACGGGAAATCGCCCAAGAGCTTTCAGCAAATGTACCTTTTGCCGCCCCATCCGATCACCAGCGTACCCGACAGTGAGGGCCTCTTCCTGCTTTGCCTGGTCGACCGGAGGTATTACTGGGGGATGCGGTCGACGGGCAACCTGGCGATCACTGCGGGCACGTCGTGGACCAGCCTGCTTTCGTCCCTGGCTGGTATGCTCGGTGCCAATCCTAGCATTGACTCGGTCGGAACCATCTACGGGACTCCCGACCCCGTCGAATTGTCCCGGAGGTACGAAAACGCGGCGATGGTGCTCGAAGGCGCAGCCGCCTCGGTGGGAATGCGGGTAACGCTCACGCCAGGCGGCACGCTCAATATCAAAGGTCACGCTACGTCAAAGGTATCGCGTACAGCGATGCTCTCGGCCATTAACGAAGAGCCCATGGCTGGCGGAAAATTCGGGTGTGGAACGATTCCCCAGGCCGTCCAGGTCACTTTTCCAAAAAGGCTAGTCGACGGGGCATATTTTGCGGACGGGGATGTTTACGTAGCCGAGCGTGACACCTCTTACGTTCTCGGCGGCTGCACCCAAGTTCCGGGCACTAAGAAAATCATCCACTCGGCCGCGGCGGCCGATTACAAAGACATAACGACGTCGATTTTTCCGATCAACAACGAGACGTTGACCAATCTTGCCAACCAGATCGCCGACGACTATGTCCGGTGGCAGACGATCGGGCATGACCAGAAGTTTATCGGGATGGTCAATTGGACTCCGACGGGATACGACGATTATGTCCTCTGGTCGGCCGGGTCGCAGTACCTGTCTCACGAATCACTCTTACTGCGGGAATCGGGCGGAGAATCTGATTGGGATTCTGTTACGCGAGGACTATTGCGCGATTACGATTTTTCGACACGCATCGTATCGCACCCCAAAGACCTCGGGGTAAGTAGTCAGCTCTCCAACACGGTAGCGGCAAGCGAGGAAATGTGCTGGCAGCTCACCCCGTGCATCCCCGGCACAACGATCATTACCAAGGGGGCCTACCTGGCCGAATTCGAGGACAAGGTCGTATTGTGGTCGGACACCGAATGTTACACAGTGTCCGAAACATCGGATTGCACCTCGTTTACGGAATCCTCGATCGACGACATCAACGGGTCGTTTTTGAACTGCGGGCAATGCGACGAATGCGCCAAGCTGACTTCGTGCGACGATGGCACGGTGATCTACGTGGTCGCCTATCAGGTCGCTTTATTCCCCGACTTAGTGGTTGGGCAGATGATGAAGATCGACGGGGTCTGTCACAAGATTGACGACGTTCACGCGACTTGCGTTGGCACCCCATTAGATTTGGGCGGCACGTACCAAGGGAGCTATTTTCCCAACTGTTCCGGGTGCGGCTGCCATGAGTTCATCGATTGCAGCAATTCTCAAAACGTGAAATATGTGAGCTTTGCGTTAATAAACGGAAGCCCAGTAACGACTTTCGACCTCGATTCTCTTAGTCCAGGCGAAGTGGTACTCGACCTGGACTTTACGTGCTGGGAATACCTCGGCATAAACCTAGACCCGGTGAACTGCGCGACCGCCGTGCAGATGAACCTTGAAGAGTCGTATTCCAGTTGCCCAGCATGTAAGCCGACCAAAATACGAGACTGCACGGACTCGGGCAATACAAAAACGGTGTTTACCGATCTCTCAGAATTCAGTGTCAACGACGTCCTCAAGTTTGCCGAAGACCCCAACGACAAATGCTGGCAAGTTTCGTCTGAGTCGGTTGCATTTGGGCCGACCACCGTCAACTGGACGGTCACCGAGTCTTACACCGACGAGACTCAGGATCGTTGCTCCCAGTGCCTGGCCAACAAGTACATTCTCACGGAGGCTTCCGATAAGTGCTCGGGAGGAACCTCGACGCCCAAAGTGACAGACGAAGATCTCGCCAGTGCTGTCGGCCGGGTTATCAAGTACGACGAATGCTGCTGGATCGTTTCTGATTCTCTTGGCGGCGAAGTTATCACCGACCCTGCACCGATCACGTACACCGGGCCGTTCGACGACCATGGGTCATGCCTATCGGACGAGACGGTCATCGTTGGGAAGGTGGTCGGCTCTGTTTCTTCCGTAGACGCCACATTCAGCGTCGATAGCGTCGACCCGGTCTTTGGTTCCGACCCCCGCAGCGATACGGCGAGCGCGACAGAAACGGTCACGTTCAACAACACGTTCTCGCAAGATTACGTCGACAACGACAAAATCATCGGGTTCCGACGCAAGGACACAGGGAATTTTGAAACCGATAAGTCAGGTGCCGAGACCACAACAGACGTTATCCATTTTGAGCTTACTCAAAACATGGCCTTGGCAGAAATCGCAAAGCTCGCGAAGCCAGTCGATGCCAATGGAAATGTTATCACCGGTGCGGCTGCCTTCTACGTCCTCGATTTTGCGAGAGAGCGTGTCGGCAAGGCACCGTACACCGACTTCGACACGACCGCACACAAGGGCTATCAGGGAACCGCACTAAAAGTCACGGACGATTACAACTCGACGGGGTTGTTTGGGTACGTGATTGTTGGCATGGAACGGCCAACACCATTCTTGATGGTTGCGGTTGTTGATGACTACGTGGCGGGAGTTTTGCAAGGATGTAATGTTTCTACGTTTTTCCAGCAAGAAGGAAGAGTTCCGCGTCGCGAGTCGACTAATTTCGATATTCTTGTCGATGATCCGCAGGAAATCGGGCTCGAATCAGATGAATACATTGGGCAATCGGATGGCAACTGGCTGGCGGCTTACGATGCAACTCTTGACCGATATCAATTCGTTGCGTGGATGGCTGCCAGATATCACGTCATCAAAGGGAGTGTCATATCCGGCGTTGATGAATTCGACCCGTCGTTCCAGATTAACAATGTTGTGGCGGTGCAAGGGTTGTCGCCGGTAGATTCAGATTTGGTGGCCACTGTTACTGTAAAAAATGATCCCAAAATCACTAAAACGTCAGGGGAGATTGTCTATGTCAGCTACGACAGGACGGCTGGTTCGACACCAGTAGATCGGTGGAAGACTCAATCAGAAATCGCAACTCTCGTCGAGGATATTGTAGCAGGTGCAATCACCACTGCAGAAGTACCCGCAGCGTCGGGCATCAGCACGTCTCCAAGCTCAGGCACCGCAGCGATAGCCTTCGGCAAAGCACTTAGTGGGTGTTTTTTAGTACAGGCTGACGGTACGCCAGTGATAGAACCTGATCCCAATTTTGTACCACCCGACCCACAAACCGACCCACCTACAACAGCGACTATGATTGTTGCTAGACGTGACGCATTAAACATGAGCATGACACCGTTTGCATCAGGCATTGGCATCACAGGCAGACATTTGCCTGCTTCCAATGCGTTTGTGATTGCTGCATTCGACATGCGATCTAATGTTAATTTTGTGAAGGGCACGGATCCCGATCTTGACATGCAGATTGTTTACCACGAAGGCGGCAAGGAAGAATTCACGATGGCTAGCGAGGAATGTAACACTGATCCACCACCACCATAAATAAAACGTATGTCACATCAATTTGAAAGAGTATTGCCGCAACGAAAGAACGGCAAACCAGCACGGTTTGGAAGCAAGCCTACTCGAATCCGTTGCAGCGAAAAAATTTGTTTTTGCTGCCAAAATTCCCTAGGGCTAGACGCGGTAATAGTAATGCTGTCTGGAATCGAGGGAGAGGGGCCTGGAGAACTGATCCAAGAAATTTCGGGCATTGATTTAGATTCTAGCGATTGTTGCGGTTCGCAGCACGGGTCTTACACTGTGTTGGCAGATAACGACTCTGGTTGTCAAGGGACTGCATTCTTCCCCGGTGTAGGCTGCATTGGAGCGGGTTCAGGAGGTGAGCCAAAAAGCGATGATAATGTGTTGCGAATAAGTTGGGGAATCTCGTGCAATGTGTCGCAGGAAACGGTGACAATGTTGATCCAGATCAGCGAAAATCTGGAAGGTTTACAGCATCTATTATTTTCTGGTGTGGCTATAGATATAGTCAACCAGACCCCATTTAATTGCTCACGGTTTGGGGTAGAAGATGAGTTACATTTTTTCGATCAGTCAGGGGGAGATTGGTGCGACTGGTCGGGAGCCACAATTAACGTGATACCGATACAAACTTAAATTGATGACCTGCCCGATCAATACCAAATCTATGCAAAGACCAGATGCACCGGGAGACTGGTACGTGCATCGATGTGCGTCCTGCCGAATCCATTGGGTAAGCCCCAATGAAAAGGAAAAATACGATTGCAATGATGCAGACAGAAAATGCAGAATTTGCGTCTATCTCGGCGACCTAGCCGGAGAGACCAAAATAAACCCAGCCGACCCAGGATGCAGGGGGGTCGTGGGTGTTTACGAGTGCGATGCGCACGGACAATGCACAATAACAAAAGCGGTCAAAGACGGATCAGTGGCATGTTGTCACGGATGCAGTGATTTTGAAGCGAGCGAGTAACCACTTTTTAACCCCAAAGGAAATCGACCATGAAATTTCTAACACGCTACCCACTCGTTGTTGTGACTTGGCTACTGCTGTCGCTCACGCTCATTGCCGCAGAAAAACAATGGACCGGTGCGGCGCAGAACGTCCCGCAGATCACAACGATAGCCGTATCTGGCACCTGGGCAACCGGCAACCAGGCAAGTGTCACCTGCAATAACAAGGCGGTCATCGTCACCGTAGGTGCTGACATCCTAGCGAGCGACATCGCCGATATTTTTGCTCGGGCGATCAATTCCGTAAACGCCACGAATAACATCAAGACCGATGAAACGAGAAACGTGGGTGGATATGAGTATGGCGAGTTCCGTGATATGGTGGCGACTAACTCGGGCGACGATTTGGTTCTCACCTCCGCCAAACTTGCCGATGTTAGTTATTCGCCGTTTACCGTTTCGGTCGCGGTAATCTCGGGTACGGGCGTGTTGACTCTGCCGGGGTCGAACACGCAAGACGCCACGGGCAAGCACCACCTCGACAACCCCGATAATTGGTCGGGCGGCACGTTGTACGCGGCGGGTGACACGTTGGTGTTTGGCGATGTCTCAACCGATGTTCGATGGGGGCTGGCCAACGCAGTCGAGCGGTTATCGCTGGTACGCACCAATAGTTTTACGAGTAACCTCGGCTTGGAATCGACCAACTTAAACACCCCAGCCATGCCGTACACTGAATATCGCGCGCAGTATGTCGTGTTGCCGAATACGGCGATCACGGGCGATCAGGTGGTTGTGCTTGGCGACGCGGGTAGCAGTGTCACGGCGATTGGCAAAACCAAAATAGACTTCGGTACAGTGGCTGGCAACTCGCTGAATGTGACCATCAATGATTCTCCCGCATTTAGTTCGACGACCGGGGCTGCGGTGACGATCGTCGGCGGAAACACGGCACAAACCGTGATGAATGGAGGCAGTACGCGGCTAGGTGGGGCCGTGGACGACACGGCGACTAGGGCGAGTGTTCACCGCCTTTCGGGCAATGCTTACGTACACATTACCGATCAGTGCGAGACCCTTGGCGTCATCCCCACCCAAACGATATATTCAGGCACGTTGATCGATGAGGGCAAAGGCAGCAGCGGCGGACTCACGCAGTACGGCGGTAGTGTCTTTTCGAGGCGCACCGCTGGCACGCCAGGAACAGTGACACTCTACGGCGGCGTATTTGAGGCAGGCGAAGACGTGACAACGCTCAAGGTGCATGGCGGCGCGACGTTTGGCGTCAAGGCTGGCGAGTCGATCACCGTCACGAATGCCACGGCCTACACTGGCTACACGATCAACGACCTAAACAACCAAGTGACCTGGACGAACGGGATTGACTTCGTTGGCGGCAAGCCGTCGGATGGCGAGTTGAACGTACAGGACTCGCAGACGTGGACGCCTAGCGGGCTGTAGGGCGAGGGTTGAATTTGCCATGATAAAAACCGTCAAAACATTCGAGCGTGACAACCACATTTTGGTCGTCGATACAACCAGCGGCGAGCGCGTAGTAACACACGTTCCCAAGGGGCCGGGATTGGCGCGTCGCATGGCCAACTACACCAAGGCCAAGGCCAGCCACGTGGTAAGAGGCAGCCCCAAGGCCAGCTTAGAGGCAATTAAAAAGCGATTCGCGATCTGCCAGAGATGCCCGTCGGGAAACTTCCTGCCAGTCGAACCAAAAAAGCGCCCAGCGAGCCTTATCGATCTCGAAATCGTCGGGACTTGCAACGACATGCAGTGCGGATGTTTTTTGCATCCGACCGAGATTGAACCGGCGAAGCTGGCCTGGGCCGATCAGGAATGCCCAGAAAAGCATTGGGGCAAGGCGGTGAGTGTGAGTAAAAACTAGCGCCTCGCGACTTGTAACCGCGACTATCAATCAAAAACCCCGCGCGTGGCATGTAGGGTTGAGAGTATTGCAAAAAGCGTTGTCTTTGAGCGTTTCCACGACCTCTCGCCCCCGGCCCTGCCATGCCCACTCCGAATCTCACCAAGCCCGTCGAAAAAGTCGCCAACGTGACGCGCACCGACATCGAACGGCACGAGACGCTGGGTCAACAAGCGCGCGACTATGAAAACCTAGCGCGTGCCAAGCGGAAGGAGCAAACGGACCTCAAGGCGAAGATCCTCGCCTTTGTCGAATCGAAAGCGGTCGGCAAATCGCGGACGATCAACCGGAGCGGCTATCGGCTTTCGATCGTGACGGTTAAAAAAGGAGTCCAATGGGCCAAAGAGTTTGCCCAGGCGATGGGTGATGCGGCCGCCGCCAAGCTGCGCAAAAACGTCGGCACGGCCGACAAACTGCAAGTCGAGAAAATTTGAAAGAGTCGCGAGGCGCGAGTTAAAAAACTATCGCCTCGCGACTTGTAACCGCGTCTCACTCACCCACCACACACCCCACAAGCACGCCCAGCATCGCCCGTGCAGCGATGCCCCGCCTTGGTCGACTCGAACCACTTGCAGCTATCGTTGTGGCGCACACCGCTGCCTGTGTTCAGCCAATGGGTAAGGCCGGGGCTGACGATGGGGGCGGGTTCGGTGCGGACTTGGAGCGTGTCGCCGTCAGTGATGCCGACTACGGTACCCGCGGTGGGTCGCGGGTGCGGCGGCTGCGAGTAGCAGGAATAATAAGGCGTTTGGCACGGTGGTGGCGTCGATCATATTTCGTAAGGCAAGTCGGGAGTGATGCCGCGCTCTTTCATGGACGCCGTTTCCACCACGGTCCTTTCGTAGAATGCTCGCTCTTCGTCCGTCAGATCCCCAGGATCGCAACCAAGGATAGCGCACTTGCCGAGGTGAATCATGCGTTCCGTATCCATCATTCACTCCCTTTCGCCATAAACTTTTTCCAGCGACCCTCGTCCTGCACCGAAAGAATGCTGCCATTGGCCGATGCAATGAGTATTGGTTTCTCGCCGATTGGAACCTCGGTATCCCAAATGTTCACGCTGTCGAAGAGGCCGTTCTTAATCGCCTGCGGAACGATCTGAGATACTTTCCGGTGAGTATCCCGGATGATTTCCTCCACTACCATTCTACCCGTTTTCTCCGCCCGTGCCATGGCTCGTCGTACGGCCTCATCCGTATCTACGGTGACGTATTCCGCGTGAATAGCGTGGCCGTGGGCGCGAGACCGGTTCACCTTATTGGCCAGATTCTCGTAGCCCGAATCGCCGGTCGAATCGAGCACCGTATGGAATCCGCCACTAATGGCGGAAGACAACGCCTGTTTGCTGACGTCGCTCGATTCCTCGTGGTTGTAACCGGCTGCTGTCGCGTCTCCCGACGCAACTTGTTCTTGGTATTCCGGAAGCTGGCCTTTGATCGCGTCGGGGTCGACCATGGCGTGGCCTTCCGGGAGCGTTACCACCCCGCTCTTGAAAAGCGTCGACTTTCCACTTGCTGGTCCGCCGCCCATCCACACGACGACGGGCCGCTCGCCTGGCGGGGGCTTGGCCGCCCCTGCAAGCACCTTGCCGATGATCGAAGCATGCAAAGCCATTCGCTCTGAGGAGTAGTTTCCATCGGCATCTTGGTAGCGTTGCTGGGTGTCGACGCCGTCGGGATTCACTACGCCAAACTGTTGCTCGATTGCCGTGATCTTATTTGCCAGAACGTCCCCCGTGGACTGGGGCTCGCTCGACCCTCCCCCTGATCCAAACTTGCCGTCATCGGAACGCGGGTGTTTTGATTCATCCCAGCCAGCCGCGTAGTCGATCTGCCCCTGTTCTTCCATCCGGTAGCAATCGCCATCAAAGCAGAGACCGTCGTACTCGGTTGGCTTTTGGTACTTGGTCCGCTTTCCATCGGGTGCCACTTTCATCGACTTCGGAAATTCCCGCACCGTTTCGAGCAACTGCTTGATCGGTTGGTCAATCAATCGGACATTAAATTCATGGTCTGGATCGGCTTCTCGGTGGGCGGCCCATCGATGATGACCATCCAAAATATAGCCGTCGCTCGAAACAATGGGGTCCGTTCCCTGTGGATAGTCTCCGTCGACGATCGACTTCGACATTTCAGTCACTTTGTCTGCGTTTAGGTCGGACTGAGTCGGCTTCAACTCTCCGGCCGATTTCTTAGTTTGGGTCGCCATGACGCCCTGCTTAGTCAGCCACTTGAAAAACTCCGGCTTGTCGTCGCCCTGAATCTGGGGCATGTCCTCTCGCTTGATACCGAGGCCGCCCTCCGTACTTCCGTTGGTCTCGTGGTAGTCGTCCGGTCCAAAGCCGGGTGGGGTGACGTCACTGGTAGTAAAACCGACCTCCCCCATTTTTTCGTTGTGCTTTTTGAGCGATTTCTGTAGGTGCGGTGGTAATCCTTTTCCGCCGCCCTTTTTCCACGCATCGAGTTCCCTGGGTCCATCATCCCCGTCGGTGAACTTTCCCGCATTATCGCGAGTGTGGTTAGGGTCGTCCTGGTGAATTCCTGTCGGAATGGAATCTTCTGTTGCAAGGAATTCTTGTAGTTCTTTGGCGGTCAAATTCCCGGCAAGACCGTTTCCTAAAACCGGATAAACCGTCTCCATTTTCTCGAAACTATGTCGAGGCTTTCCGAGATCGTATCCGCGCTCTTCCATGAGGTCGTGCGCTTGATCGATATTTAGTCTGGCCTTGGAGGAAATTGTACGGAATTTCTTACCCTCGAAAACGGCTGTTGCACCACGCTCCGAACCACCCCCCGACCCAAATTTTCCGTCATCCGCGCGTGGATGCTTTTCTTCATCCCAGCCCGCCGCATATTGCTTTTCGGTATCGCCCGAGACATCGGTCCAACGACTGCCATCCTTAGACCACGATCCGCCGGTGGCAACGGGTTGACTCGGTTTGTTCTCGACGAACCGGCCGGGGTGCTTGACGACCTTCGAGCTCGGGGATTTACTGCGGGCTGATTCGAGGGCAGAGAACTGGCCATTATCCGAACGGAGTACCTCGGTTTCGTTGAACTTCCGGTACTGAATCGACTCCAAGGCCATGGAAATCTGTTTTCTGAACTTCAGTCGCTCGAGCGCTTCCCGGAGCCCAAACTTGGCCCGGACTGGGTCCGGCCCGTCTGCTTCTCCATCTGCTGGACCTCCGCCAGGTGCCCCCCCAGACGCTTCTTTTGCTCCGCTGTCAGCTTCGGATAGAAGCGATCGGATTCGCTGGTTGAGTTCTCGGGCGAGTTTTTTTTCTCGCTTGGGTTCGTCTGCGAGTCGTCTTGAGAATTCGTTGATGGCATCGTTCATATCTCCCTTGTATTTGCTTTCCAAGTCAAAGGTCGCGAGCAGTTCCTGGGCCGCTTGCGCGCGACGTCGGTTTCCTTCGGCATCGATTACATTGCCCGCTTTCGTCAACGCTTCCTCTCGCCCGCTACGCCCCACTTCGGTGAATGTGCGAGACTCCCTAGAGAGATCCCGTCGAACGGCGGCTTTGAGTATTCCGCGTTCGACAACCATCGATCGCTTTACTTCTTCGGTCCCGAACATATCGGTTAGCTCTTCGATCACCGATTCGGTGATCGTCAGGTCTTTCGCCATTTCTTCGACGGCGTCGTCACGGACACTATGGCCACGCTGTTCAGCTTGGCGAATGTTTTGGAGTAGTTCGTCCTGTTTGTCGTGGTCGTCCAGGTGGCGCGTGATCGCGAGGCCACGCTTTTCGCTCAGTTGCCCGCTGACCATCGCACGGAACGCATTGTCCGATAGCTTAGAGAGGCTCACGCCCTGGTCAGCCATCTTTCCTTTCATCGAAACGCCCTGCCCTTTGAGTTCGTCGATGCCAAACCCAGATTCTCGAAAAAATTTAGCCGCGTCGATTGCGGTACCTCGGCCTTCAGCGATGTTGGCCAATGCCCCCATGGCGCGAGCTTCCTTTTCGTTTTTTACGTCGATGAGATACGCGGGGATCTGCCCCTCATACCCCGAGCGCTTCGCCAGCTCGAAACGGTGGTGGCCGTTGACGACGTACGACTTGCCATCTTGGGGATCATGCCACACCAAAAGCTGACCCGCAAACTCGGGTCGGAACTGGCTGACTTCTTTCAGCTCTTCCGTGACGCCTTCCGAACCGATGCCAGAAACCTTGTACTGGAACCGCGATGGGTCGGCTGACATTTCGCTGGTGCTCAGTGAAGTAAGGCCGACCTTACGGCCATCGGGTAAGCCCTGGACCGACGAGGCATTGATACCCCCTAGTTTTGATACGGGCGGCCCCACCGTCTCGAACGCTTGCGTCTGCTCTTCTTTCGGATTGCTCGGCTTGTTGCGAGGGTGTTTTAAGAATCCGTTTTTTCCGGGTGACTTGTCGCGGCTCAGGCTGTCGATCGTTTTTCCCTGTAGCGACTTGGGCCCTGACTTGATCTCTCCCCCTTCGCCGATTTGCACGGGGGTGCCGCCGGCGTGTTGCTTGCCCCCATCGCTCGCGCTACCGCCAATGGTGACCCAACCCTGCTCATTATCTTTCGCGTACTGATCTCGTTGTCGAGCGAATTGAGATTTGATCGCCGCCGCCAGCGATTCGCGAGTGCGAAGCTCAAACATTTTTTCGTAGCGGCGTCGATAGCGCTGAATGCGGAACGCCTTACGGATAGTTTGTGTGGTGTTCATGCCGTGATCCCTTAGTGATAGGCGGCTGGTCGCAGGGGTATTATAGTGTATTTTTCTGTTTGATGGCGAGTCGGCTTTTGAAGTGTCATCCTGGTCTTAATTTTCTAAAATCGACACTTTGCCACCGAATTCAATCCCACCCGATTTCTTTACTGATGGTTGAGTTCATGCCCCCTAAGTCGCCGAGGCGATCGAGGATGCGGTCAAGAATCTCCCCCTCGTGTTTTAGCACTTCGTGGAAGTTATCCTGGCCGATGGCGCTACTCCCTGGGCCCAGCAGGAACCGTGTCCATCGGGCCAGCTCCGCGTGATTGGCTTGCTCGACTTGCTCTAGGGTGGGGTACATCGGGTTTCTCCTCTTTAAGAGTGCTCAGTGCCGTCGGGATCGTAACAGACGATAGGACGGAAGGGTTCTTTCAGGTCGTCGAAAAACTCGGCCAAGATATTGGCCTTGGTCCCCTCCTTCGCTACCACGTACTCGTCCCCGCATCGCCAAACGACAGTTGGGTGGCCAAGGCGTCTTGACTCTCGCTTTGCGTGTTCCATTGCTTCTTTGCATTTCATTAGATTTTCCTTTCATCCCACGATTGCCTCGGTCGCCGACGCTTCGTCGCCGCCGAGATAAGTCCCAAACCCTTCGCCGTCGCCGTCTCCGGGAATCCAGTATCCCGCTCGGGTGATTCCACGCTCATCCTCGGCAACCGCCAAGACGGCCCCGTACTCTTCGATCAACTCTTGGGCGGTTAGTTTCTTCATGGTGTTACTCGCTTTCTGCGGAGATCACCACAATCGCCGCGTTGACATTAGTCCCGGAGTTTTTGAACGACCCCGAGGGCAGGTCGACCCATGCGTCGGCGAGGGGTTCCAGTGCCTTACGCTGTCGTGGCCCGTTGGCGACCACCGAGACCAGGATCCCGCCCGCATTTAACATTTTCCGGGCGTGCAATACGTGCTTGATATCAGCCGTCTTGCCGAATGGTGGATTCATTACGATTCGGTCAAAGGTGCCCAGGTCGCCATTGCATTCCAAAAAGTCACCACAGCGAACGTCGACCTCGGGAAATCGATCTCGGAGTGAATCGACCAGTTGTAGGTTAATCTCTACTGCCGTCACATCAGCGCCGTCAGGCAACTTTGCGAGCAACGAACCCGTGCCCGCCGAGGGTTCTAGTATGCGATGCTCGAAGTGGACACGCCCTAGCTCGGAGACTACCTTATAGGCCAAGTCCTCTGGCGTGGCAAACAATTGAGGGGCGGAAACCGACTTGACGATCGGATTGCCCGAACGGAGAGAATGCCGCAGGTTGTCGTACTCGCGGGCCTCGGTGTCGTTGTCGTATCGCTCGCGGGCAGCCGCTGTTGCTTCCAGGTCTGCTATAGTAGAGGCGTCGTCTCGCTTCGGCCCTGGAGTCTTGGCCGCTGCCCGCTTCGGTGGTAGCGTCTCTTTCTGGTCGGTCAGGAAGACTATTCCCGACGTTCCCATTCGCGAGACATAACGCATTCGATGCGTGCCATCGACTAGCTTCGTACCTTTATTGTCCCGATAGATTTTGGCCCATTCGGCTTTGGTCATTTCGAGTTGTCCCGCGGTGTAAAACTCGCCGGGGTGGTACATATTTTCGATTTCCGCGGACTCCCGTCGGTAGTTGCAGAGAGGCGGTTTTGTGGGCTTGGGCACGTTATCCGCAGGCGGCTGATAGTCCGTGATTTTTTCGACCTTTACAATCCTGGGCCAGCTTTTGTTGTCCGTGCTGACGCTGGTGATTTCGCCGCCGCTCTTGTTGATCCTCAGAATAGTGAGCCAGAAAACGCCTAGCGTGCAGATAGCTTTGACTTTGCCGCCTACTTTCAGATTGTGATTGGTGGCAGCGATGCCGCCCGACTCTTCGAGTAGTGCCGATTCGTAGGCGATTCGGTTTGTGTAGTGTTCGACCCATCGCAGGCGATTGCTAATCCCTCGCTCGTAGGCTGGTACTGCTATGTCGCGGGCTTGCTCGGGAGTAACGACGCCGTCCTCAATGGCACTCCAGAGACTCATCGAGCCCTCGTATTGCGAGATAGGAAGATCGCGAGGATATTCTTCGAGAGAGAACGACCAGGAAATGTGACCGTGGTTAGCAATCGCCAACGCACTTTCACGGGTGATTTCGCCCGCTGTCCAAAGGTCAATATATTTAGTTGCGTGGCTTTGCTCCTTCGTCACCTTTCTGAGGTCCGCCTTCAGTCGCTTAATTCGACGAGATCGAACCGCAGGCGTTTCTTTGTACTTCGCGGAACTGATCGCACCCTCGGCCCGAGCGGCCCAGTAGTTCGCCGTATCCCACATTTTGAGCGATCGCCGCATACCGTTATCTATTCTCGCGGCGTCTTTTCTCGCCCGCTTCTCGCTGTGATGGCCCACTAGGATTGGCTGACCGAAGGGGATCCCGCTGGCGATGGCGTCGACACCGGCCCGCGCCGAACGAGCATCGGAACGTCGGGCATCGCTGTAGCCGTCAAACCTTTCGGCCCGTTCTTCGGCTCGCTCGACTAAGCTGGTATCTTCGTCGCCGACATCGCCAGCGAATTCGATCGCGATATCTTCGCGATGTGGTGTCCACATGGGAGCGACGAATAGCTCTTGCTTGGGTGCCCACTTGTAGCCAGCGGCCCGTAATCGGTCGTAGTCCGATCGCGCGAATCTGTACGCAGGATAGATCCTGAGTTTATTGTCGTCGGGCGAGTAAGTGGCGTCATGGTCATGTGTCATTTTACACCTCGCAGAGAAAAGTACCTGGGGCCAACCCTGTTAGTTTCTCGGTTTCGATTCGGGCGACGTCGACCATCGATTTCATGTCGGATGACTTGTAGCCGCCTCGGGCTTCGGCCCAAGACTCGAATGACCTGCCGGGGCCTCTCCAGGCATTATGAGAGGCATTATTGCAGGTGACGTTGATTCGGCCATCCCGCTCGAAGTAAGCGATCGACGCGGTTTTTTTCTCGGTGGCCAATTCAAAAAAGACCATGCCGTGTTCGCGTGAATGCCGGAGAATCTGAATCATGCCGCACCTCCACTATCTTTGAGCTCACCGTGGTTATGCAGATTGCAAATTTGGCTTGCAGCGAGCAGCTGATTAGGACCGTCGTCGACTCCGATCTCATAGACGATCTCTCCGCAGTACAGGGTAACCACCCGCAGGACTTCGCCGCTGTGGCGGTAGTAGCTCAGGTAGTGGTCAGTCACCAACACCAGATCGTTTTTCCGAAACATCGTGACCATGGCTTCAACCCTCCAGAGAAGAGGAACCCAGCCGAAAGGCCGGAGAAAAGGAGAGGGCAACAAACCTAACCCCCATTACTATAATACGGCACTGCCGTATAACCTGCAATAGGGGAAATGGAGTATTTCGGGAAAACACTTGATTATTTTCCAACACATGCCGTATTATGGCGACATGGGCGAAGGATCACGAAAACCGGGTCGTCCCCGATCGAAAAGACGTCGAGGGAAACTGGCCAAGCAGATCATCGCGCTACGCGATCACCTCGGGGAGAGTCCCGAGAAGTTTGGCGACCGGTTTTGCCGCTCGGGCCGGTCGGTCGAAGACTGGGAGCAAGAACGGCGTGTGCCTGACAGACTGGTTGTGCAGATGATCGAAAAACTGGCAGCCAGGCGGCTAAGGTAGGGTGGTTGCTACCACTTGTAGCAAGCCACTGTGTAGATAGGGGTAGTTTAACCCCCATCTTGTAAGGTTTACGATTTTACCCACGAGGGGTAACGACTTGCGCTACGGCACAAGGTTTGCGTCTTGGGTAAGACAGGAACCAGAGGATAGCATGCTTAGGGTGTTAGGGATAACCAAGGCTGGAAATGCAATCGTTGATACCGAAGGTCTATACCGGGTGATTATCCATCCGGGTGAGGAAATCGTCGAAGAGCTACTCAATGCCGAGGAGGCCGCCGGATATGCCGACGCCTATAACGGTTGCGTGACTGGCCGGCGGGCTGAAGTCATTGGTTACTCAGCCCATTGCGCATCGAGTTGACGCGCGATTTCTTCGAGCTCGTGGAGCTGCGCTTCGTCGTAGATGCTCGTCGTATCCAGGTGCCGATGCCCCGCCCATCGCTGTGCTTTCTGTCGGCCTAGTTTCGCCGAGACGTAGGTGACGATGGCATGGCGCAGCTGGTTTGGGAAAAACTTCTCTATTTTGACTTTAGCCTGCTTAGCGTGCTCAAGTCCGCGATTGACGGCGCGTCGGTAAGAGTCGGTCGTGTACTTTTCACCGGTCTTTATTTTCTTTACCCTGCGCTGCCGTAATAGCTTTTGTTTTTCAAGACGTTTCACCTCGCATGGGTAGCGAGGTGTCTTTCGGTCCTTCCCTGCGTTTTGCTGTTGCTTCGCACGCGACCAGGACACCGAATCCATGGGGCGAAAAATATAGTCCGTGGGATTTTTAAGCATCCAGGGACGTAAGATTTTCTGAGCCGTGACCGGGATGGCTTTTACAAGCGTGATGTCACGCCAATCGCTCTTATGGTACTCGGGCGAGTACCACCAAATGTCTCCAGACCTATCAATATCGCAGACGCGCATGGCACAGACCTCGCCGGGGCGCATGCCGCAAAGATATTGAATCTTCAGCATGGCTCCGACGGTGGGGGATATGAACGGCAACAAAGCCTCGATCGATTCGGGGCAAGCGGGCCGAACCTTGGGGGCCTCTTTCACGCCGAGTTCTCCGCGTTGCAGTCCGCGGACGCACGTCAATTTATGATAGAGGTCTGATGGGACGAGCTCCTCGCTGCATGCCCACCGAAAAAATCGTTTGATCCTGGACGTGTTGTGGTTGATATGCGAGCGGGCGTAATCGTCCTTGGCCATCGATCGTTGGATCGTCTTGAGCGACTTGGGGCCGAACTCGACAGCCAATTCACTGCCGTACAGATCGACTAGCGGGATCAAGGCGCACCGCATGCTATCGTACTCTTTTGATAGCACTCCGTTGCGCAGATAATGCTCTTGGGCGTACTCATCGTAGGCGAGCACCAGCTCCGCGAGATTGCTTGTGGAGGTAACCGCCGGGATATCTTTAGCAAGTTCCTGCTCTTGGCAGACTTCGAGTTTTTTTAGGAATCGACGATAGGCAACTTTGCTTTCTTCCGACCCGTACTTGCCGAGGTACATCCGCTTCGATTTACTGGCGATCAGTCGATGGTAGACGAACGCCTGGCCATTGGAATGGCGACGGTACGAGGGCACAGCTTGACGCGCCATGGTAAGCTCCACAGTCTAGGTTGGGTGTCGCACGACACCCAACGACACCTAGTGAGCTGTCGCGCCGCCGAGCAATTGGCGGGATGCTATCTCTAGCTAGTGACAGGAGTTACGTAGAGTGGAGCCGAGGGGGATCGAACCCCTGACCTCCGGCTTGCAAAGCCGGCGCTCTCCCAGCTGAGCTACGGCCCCAGGAGAAAATGAAATGGCTTCTGAAGGGCCCTAAATTTGACAACGGCCCACCATCCATCTTTGAG
>JAJCYI010000200.1 GCA_029263015.1 Saprospiraceae bacterium
AAGGCATGGAAACAAGGATTTTTTTGTCAGACGAGGCATTTTTTGAAGGAATAGCCGAAGCTATTGCTGAAAAAAATAACGAAGTATGACGGAAAAAGACTGTTTAGCTGACTTATAGTTATTTAGGAAAGATGTCTAATATCATTCCCTAATTTCCCAATGCATTTTTCCCTGCAATATAATAGTTGAACCCCACGCCAAAAGACCAGTAACCACCGCTCTCCCCAGGATTAAAAAGATATCCGGCCTCAGGCCTCACGGCCCATTTGTTGAGGTCTTTGCTAATTCCGAACCCCAAATTAAAGCCAAGGGTAGATTCAGAATCCTCTTCCAGGTAAAAGTCAATTTTAGAAGCAAATGTTGTCTCAAATTTATCATTGACCGGATAGGTGAACAGCAATTTGGGACTGATGAAGAAGGTGGACTCGGAATCGCCATCGGCACTATAAAAATAAGCACCAACAGGTAGGCTTGCTGCAATAATGTTTTCCATAAGACTGTATTTGAACGCAAGCGCCAGGTAATTTGCATTAATGCCACCTTCTAATGCAGAATTCATACGTATGTACCGCAATGAGATATCTGAGTTGTCGGAGACCCCATGCCCAACCCGAAAGCCAATATTGTCATTGCTATTTTCCGATTCGCCATCCCCAGAAGCAATATAATGTGAATAAAGTCCCATGACTTCTGTATTTCCCTTTCCAAGGGTTTTGGCGCTTTCGTAACTTGAATTGACCGGCGCCACACAGGCACTGCCCCAAAGAATAATAAGTACAAATGGAATAGCTAAAACGAGGGTTTTCTTTTTCATGATTCTTGAAGTTTAATAATCAACCCAGTTTCTTTGAAGCCTGTGGGCGACTAATGCAACTGGCTGAAAATGAAGAAAAGTTATCCGTTATAATAATCTTATGTGAAAATTTATGAACAGGTAAATGGCAATTACTATTTTTTTAAACCAAACCGCAGCGGCGTACCTTTTTTCACCTCCAATGCCAACAAACCAACAGTGGAAACGCCAGGCGCAACAAAGCAGGGCAAGAGATAAAATTCATCCAATTCATCAGCAAAATGCTCGTTGGCTTTGAATTCTTTACTTCCAATGGCAACCACCCAAACAAGGTCAACGAAAAAGGTACCCCATCCCTCATCCACTAGCAATTCACTATTCTCCTCCGATCTGGTTTGGTGGAGTGCATCGTAAGCTTCAACCTTATTTAGCATATATAAGGTGTCCTTTTCGGCCATCACATAAAAATCTTCAGGGAAATACAAGGTATCTTGTCCATCATTTTCAATGCGGATGGCAAGGAGACTGAGCTTGTTGCGCTTTTCCTTTCTGGCGTACTTGCGATTGTGGGCTTTTTTCAAAACATGGTAACGGGCAGCAATTTTCACCTGCTCGCTAGCAAGCGTATCTGGCGCTGTGTCAAATTGTACGGAGAGTGGTTTGATGAAACGGTATTTGGAGGCGCAACTGGCAAAGAACGATGCTAGGAAAGCTATGATGATATATTTAAGAAATAGATCCATTGTATCAGAAATCAACAGCCCTCTGTATCAAATAAAGAACTGTGTACTTCATAACGGATGAGGGTATGCGAACATACTACATAAAAAAATAATTTCAATGCTATTCAAGGTTGCAGTAATATGCCAGCACCTACTTTCAAATAGCCGCCAATAAAGCCAATAGCCATATAAAAACAATAACTGCTGCAATTACATAGGCAATCAACAACGCCCCTGAGATATTTCTGGCTATTTTACCCATTCGTTGATCAACACCCTCGCTGTAGCTCATTGCATCCTTGCCAAGTGCAAAGGATGAAATGAGAAGTAACAAACCAAGTATCGACAGCACGGCAACTTGAAAAGCCCCTCCTAAAACGAGCGTAACCACCGCTCCGATCAGAGCGTATAAAGCCAAATGGCCTGTTCCGGTTTTATCTCTCTTCTTAAACTGTTTTTTCAATTTGTATAGGGAAACAATTTTCCCGAAGAAACCTTTCCGTTTTTCTTTCCGAAATTGACGGTGTTGTTTTTTCCTGGGAACAGGTTTGTCAATTGTTGTCTGCCCGTCCGTCGCTACAATGGTGATTTCGCCGATTCGGCTAGCAGCCAATAAACTGGTGATAGGCGAGGGGGCAAATAAGCCAGCGAGTGAATTGCTAAAGAAAAAAAAGAGAATAACCAAGGTGGAAATAAAGGTTTTCATTTTGAATGATTTTGTTGATGACTGAATTGCTGTCTACTTTCATTTGGTATTTCAAAAAAACGGTTCTTGGCAAATCCCGTGGCAAGTCGTTAAAACGACTGAAAAAGTCGTCGTTTTTTAACCCACGATTTAAGTCGTGGGTTGATAATCAGATAGTTACCTGATAACGGTTTTCGGTCTCCACGGGGATTGTTTAAAAACCTAAAAGATTAATTCCAGGAAAAATGAGCGTAATGATTCAGCGCAAAACAAGGACTGGTTGCTCGTTACGACTATATGAGAATGTGGTGGTTTTGGAAAAGGTAAACGGATAACGCAAATCATGACATTGCATAGCGCCTCAACGACTCCACTTGAGCCAATTTTTTCATGTACTGGCACCGTCTGTTTTTCAAAGAACCAATAGTAGAATAAATGGTCAGTTTTTTTGCGATAATCTCTGCATCGGATAGGCCATCGTAATATTTTAATTCGATCAACCGCTTACCATTTTCGCCGAGCGTATCAAACGCCCTATTTATTTCCAACCCGACCTCCTCGTTTATAAGATTGGTTTCCGCTTCAGCCTCAATGAATAGTGCATTCGTTTCAACTGGTTCAGTGAATAGTTGTTTTTTCCTGGAAAAATTCCGCATTAGGTTTTCGGCAATCACTTTGGAATAAGCAATGGGGTTTTGTCCCTGGAATTTGAACTTTCCCTGATCTATTTTTTGCAACGTGATCATGATTGCATCGTTGGTCAATTCTTCAATATCTGATTGTGAAGATCTTGCCCAGGCTTTTTTATGTTCTAAATAATTTAATATTTTCCCTTGAAGATAAATGATCGCTAAAGCATTCCGGTTTTTTAAGGCATTAAATAAGCTGGCTGGGTCTGTAATAAATTTTGAAGTGATGTATTGGAATCCACTTGCTGATATGGTGGTCTCATTTTTCATGACAATTGAATTTTAAGTGAATGGTCTTATCGGAATTCCTTTGTTTTCGTCCGATGTGACAAAGGTGTGGGCATACCCCACCGAACCCCCTTCACAATTGTTGCAAAAGCATGGAGCATTGTTGCAGGCTGGAAAAATTTTCTGGACTATTGTTGCAGTAGGGGAAGGAGAAAAATTTTAAACGACTGGAGATCAATCACTTGCGTGTCTCACTTGGTGATTGGCCAAATTCTTCAGTAAAAGTGCGGGTAAAATAATTTGGGTCTTTGAAACCAACCTCATAAGCGATTTCAGCAATGGTCAGGTCGGTTGTTGTGAGCAATTCTTTGGCCGATTGCAGGCGGATAGAACGGATGAAATGCGTGGTACTTTTACCTGTAAGCGCAGTCAGTTTGCGGTGTAACTGTGCCCGGCTGAGGGCGAGCGCCCTGCAAAGTCGATGAATATCAAAATCGTCCGTAGCGAGGTTACCTTTGACTACTTTTTTTGCTTTTTGCAGGAAGAGGTCTTCGATGGCCAGTTCATGCTCGCCAATTAACGGAGTCCTTTGGGTGGTGTTTTTCGAAAAATGATGGATGAGGCGCTTTCTCAATTCCACTGATTTTTTTAGTGAAATAAACAGTTCTTCCCGGTTAAAAGGTTTTTGCAGGTAGGCGTCGGCGCCCCGGCGCAAACCTTCCAAGCGATCCTTTAAAGTTGCTTTTGCGGTTAATAAAATGATCGGGATGTGACTGGTCAGTTCATTGTTTTTTAAAAAATCGCAGACTTCCAAGCCATCTTTTTCAGGCATCATCACATCGCTAATGATAACGTCGGGCAGTAACTCAATAGCTTTTTCGATGCCTCTTTTGCCATCGTAGGCGGCTATCACGACATACTCATTTCCGAGCAATGTTTGTAAGTATTTCACCACGTCAGCATTGTCGTCGATGACCAGGCAAACGGGTTTTTCTTCTCCGTCGTTGGATAGGGTCAGGGGGACAGGTAGAGATGAAACTGCTTCGATTTCGGAGGTGGCATTTTCGAATTCCCTTCTTTCCAGTGGGGGTTCGCTTCTGCTAACAGGTAGCATAACTTCAAAAGATGCCCCGTGGCCTAGTTCGCTTTTTACCAATATTTTACCGCCCATCAGTTCCACCAGTTCTTTAGTCAGTGCCAGGCCAATGCCTGAACTACCCACTGAATTACTCATGCTTTTAGCGGAGAAAAAACGGTCGAATACATGCGGCAAATCATCTGCTGCAATGCCTGGGCCGTTGTCTTTTACAATGATCTGTAGGTGCTCACCACTCAGCCCTTCAGGAGGCAAAGCCTTGCTCACCACCAGGACTTCGCTACCTGGAGGGCTAAATTTCACAGCATTGGAGAGCAGGTTACTCATCACATCCTGCATTTTATCCGAGTCGAAATCCATATCAAAACCGTCCAGTTCGCTGAGATAACGCAGATGGATGTCTTTGCCCCCAGCAAATGAGTGGAACGACTGCACGAGGTAGCGAAGGAAATCCGCCAAGTCTCCACGATGCATTTGCAAGGTCATTTTTCCCGACTGCAATTTTGATAAATCGAGCAGTCTGTTGGTCAGACGCAACAGTTGATCTGCGTTGCGGGCAATCAAATTAAAATTGCTTTTTAATACTTTGGCAATGGACTTATTTGATTGCTGCTCTGGCAATTTTCCGATTTCCAATTCGGACTGCTCCGTCATGCCGAGGATCACAGTCAGGGGTGTTCGGAATTCGTGGGTGATATTTGTATAAAACTTCGACTTAAATTCATCCAAGTCTTTGAGCCTCAAAGCTGTTTGCTTTTCTTTTTGCAAATATTTCATCCGAAACCCCAGTCCTACTGTGAACAAGATCACTTCTCCCATTACACCTAATTGTGTGTAAGAATATTGCAGCCCCGCACCTTCGATGATAGAAAAGGCATTCATTATTAACCCTGCCACAAATACAGCCGTTCCTGCCATCAGGAACTTACTCTTAATGTCTTTTATACCAAAAAGCCAAGCAATTAGAACGACCATTATGCTGTATTGCCCCACAAGGAAACCTGCCGTCAAGTTATCCGTCAGCTTCATATTAAAAGTGGACAAATAGAGGGTAATAATGCCAACGGCAATAACCACCCTTCCCACTGCGTACCAATGGAAATAGCGATCCCACACAGGATAAGCAACCCTCATGCCCATGTATTTCCGTATGAACTGCATATACATTACATCGACCAAGCAAAGTGAACAATATACAAATACCTGGAGGGCGTGCGAATGGTCCCGCAACCAAGGCAGGTCGGAAAGCACATTAAAAAATTCGAGCAGGTAGAGGAAAATCCCCGCTTGGAAAAGAGCATGCCACAAATAAACCCGGTCCGAAGTGGAAGCATAAAGCAGGAAATAAAAAAAAATGAAAGTGAGCAAAAAGCCGATAAACGCCCAATCGAGGCGGGTTTTTTCAACAAAATGCCAGTTTTTATAAAAATCATCTTTTGCCAAGCGGATTTCTAGGTAAGGCCTCTTTTGGTTCACTGTTCTCACTTTGGCATAGAGCGTTTTCACACTGCTCTCCGGCAAACTGAACGATACACGTTCCTGCCGCCGGTTGCCGTATTCGAAGTCCTTTTCTGCATTTGGTGTCAACCAGCCGGTATAATGCACGGTCGATACTTCGCCATCTTCGCTGACCACCGACACTTCTGTAAAATTGCTCCTGCCTGTGAACAGCATCCAGTCACGGAGCGGTTGGTCAAGGTTATTTTGCAGGGAAAGCCGCCACCAATAGACCTTTGAAGCATCGAGCAGCACCATTCCTCCCGCAGTATCAGACAGGTATTTTTTATTAAATTCAGAATAGGGCAAAAATCGGTCGTCCCATTCTGGGCTGCGTAATTGATCAATTGTGAGGTGGTCGTTTTCCAGTTCGAGGACTTGCAGGTAATCGGTGAGTTGGTATTCGTTTTGAAAAGAATCAATGACAAAAACAGAGGACTGGCACCCTGCGGGAAGGTGAAGCAGCATGGAAACAACCACACCGAAGCATAGGGTCAAGAATGTTGTTAAACTGCGCATTTGGGTTTGGAATCGGGGCTGGGAAATTAGAAATTGGAAATTGGAAATTGGAAATTCTTCAAAATGTAAATTTAAGAATCTAAAAGTATGGAATTTAAGGCTTGGAAAGAAATATGTTGAAACAGATAACACTGACCCCCGTCCAGCGCCACCAAGCGTGTCCAAATGGCACTTTTACTTTTTACTTTTTACTTTTTACTTTTATCATTCTTAATAAAACACCCCTCACTCCCCAAACAAGGTCCCTGCCTTTCCCGGCAGTACAACCCCCAAATGCTTAAAAGTCTTTTCGGTCGCTTCCCGGCCCCGGGGCGTCCTTTGGATATAGCCTTCCATAATCAGGAATGGTTCATGTACTTCCTCAATGGTGCCGGCCTCCTCACCTACTGCCGTGGCGATGGTCGTCAGTCCCACTGGGCCCCCTTTAAATTTATTGACAATGGCGTCAAGGATTTTGTTGTCCATTTCATTGAGGCCGCCCTCGTCCACATTGAGTGCAGCGAGGCCAATCTTAGATATTTCGAGATCAATGGTGCCATCACCTTTGATTTGTGCAAAATCACGGATTCGGCGCAAGAGCAGGTTGGCAATACGAGGGGTGCCCCGACTGCGGCGTGCTATTTCCAAAGTGCCTTCTTTTTTGATGGGAACATTTAAAATATTGGCGGATCGCTTAATGATTTTTTCCAGCGTGACCACATCGTAATAATCCAAAAGGAAGGTGATACCAAAACGGGAGCGCATCGGCGCAGTCAGCAAACCCATGCGGGTGGTTGCGCCCACGAGGGTAAAATCATTAAGGGAAAGCTGAATGCTCCTGGCATTCGGTCCGCTATCGATCATGATGTCGATTCGGAAGTCCTCCATGGCGGAATAAAGGTATTCTTCCACGACCGTATTCAGTCGGTGTATTTCATCAATAAAAAGTACATCCCCATCGTCGAGATTGGTGAGCAGTCCAGCCAGGTCACCGGGCTTTTCGAGCACTGGGCCAGAACTCATTTTCAAATTCGCCCCCAGCTCATTGGAAATAATGTGAGAAAGCGTCGTTTTGCCCAAACCTGGAGGCCCATGCAAAAGCACGTGGTCGAGCGACTCGCCGCGCTGTTTAGCGGCAGCGATAAAAATCTCCAGATTGTCAACAATTTTGACCTGACCGCTGAAATCTTTCAGGTCTTTTGGCCGGAGCGCTTTCTCTACTACCCTTTCATCACTTGACATACTTTCCCCAGAGGAATCCAAATTAGGGTTTTGCATTTTGATTTATGAATTATGATTTGTTATTGATGATTCTCTTTCAGCAATCAACAATTATCAATCAACAATCAATTAGTCCCACACTCCTTCCCCCTGCCAGATTACTTGGCCTTCACCGAGCGGAGCGATGTGACGGTTCAAGCAATTGTCGTGGTCGTTTTTTGTTTCACAAATGAGTTTTCCTTTACAATTGTAGAGGTATGAATTGGGGAAAGATCTGAAAAGATATGCCCATTCTTTCTTGACCTCGTATTTCAATATCTGGTTAGGATTGTGCAGGTCAATGGCTTGGTCCATCCACTCCACTTCAAAAGGATTGTTGGTATTGTAGCAGCCTATAGAACCAGCAGGTGTATCACCAAGTGCTTGAATGCAGGTTATTTCAACGGAAGCTTTTTCCCGCATGCAAATGCTCATCATGTCATCCAGTTTTACATAACTAAAGGATATGACCTGTTGATCTTCTATTTGAAAAGTCCCATTTATCTTGACTGGATTGAGCAGGTCCCCATTTCCCAACTCAATCAAAAAACCACAACCATCAAGGCTTGAAAAATTTTTTACAGTACCAATCGTGGTGCAACCCAGAGGAACGACCGATTTCGTTTTACAGGCCAACAACATGGTGATAAATGAAAATATGACAAAATGCTTCATATAAATAAATGTGAAATATAAAATGTGAAATGTGAAATGTGAAAATAATTTTGTTTATAAATAACTGATTTTCATTTATTTAACCACCTATTTTTAACTTTATACACTTATCATTTGGACTTTATCATTTTGAATTAAAAGAATCAACGAGGAAATTAAACACGTCCATTCTACTTACGCAAAATGCGCTTGTTCCTTACTTTTGCGCCGCTTTTTGAAATTGTCCGTTGCACGCCACCCTTATCTTACTTGGGCAGAAAGGACAACGGTCAATTTCCAACCCATTCCGGTGACAACCGGGAAACAACTAAAAAAAATGACAGGAACAAAAGTAACGATTAGCAGGGGGAAAGTGAAAGTACCCAACGATCCAATCATTCCATTCATAGAAGGAGATGGTATTGGTCCAGATATTTGGGCAGCAGCGCAGCGGGTGCTGGATGCCGCCGTTGAAAAAGCATTTGGTGGAAGCCGGAAAATTGTATGGAAAGAAGTGCTTTGCGGACAAAAAGCATTCGACAAAACAGGTGAATGGCTGCCACAGGAAACCCTCGACTCGATCAAGGAGCACCTCATCGCCATCAAAGGCCCATTGACCACGCCTGTTGGCGGCGGCATCCGTTCATTGAATGTTGCATTGCGCCAGAAGCTGGACCTTTATGCTTGTGTGCGTCCGGTACAATATTTCCGCGGCGTACCATCCCCGGTCCGTAAGCCACAGGAAGTGAACATGGTTATTTTCCGTGAAAACACGGAAGACATTTATGCAGGAATTGAGTACTTGAACGGTACAGAAGATTGTACAAAATTGATGAATTTCCTCCAGGATGATATGGGTGTGAAAAATGTGCGCTTCCCCGAAACTTCGTCTTTGGGAATCAAACCTGTTTCAAAAGAAGGTACGGAGCGCTTGGTCAGGGCTGCCATGAAATACGCTATCCAAAACAAAAAGCCATCTGTCTCATTGGTCCACAAAGGCAACATCATGAAATTTACAGAAGGTAAATTCAAAGAATGGGGCTACGAGTTGGCGGAAAGGGAGTTCGGAGATAAAGTCTGGACTTGGGCACAGTACGACCGCATAGCTGCTGAACAAGGTAAGGATGCCGCCAACAAAGCGCAAAATGAAGCTTTGGCAAACGGTGCCATCTTGGTGAAAGACGTGATCGCAGATGCATTCTTGCAGCAGATCCTGCTCCGTCCAGCTGAATACTCGGTGATTGCCACCCTTAACCTCAACGGCGATTATGTTTCCGATGCACTGGCTGCCCAGGTCGGCGGCATCGGCATCGCCCCAGGGGCCAACATCAACTATACGTCAGGCATCGCTATTTTTGAAGCCACCCATGGCACTGCACCAAAATACGCAGGGCAGGACAAAGTGAACCCTAGTTCCGTGATCCTTTCCGGTGAAATGATGCTGCGCTATATGGGCTGGAAGAAAGCTGCGAATTTGGTGCTGAAAGGATTAAAAGGCGCGATCAAAAGCAAAAAAGTTACTTATGACTTCGAGCGGCTGATGAAAAACGCGACGCTTTTGAAATGTTCTGAATTTGGTGATAATATTATTGATCATATGTGATTTTTAAATTGAGAATTGAGAATTGCAATGCAACTCTCAATTCTTGATCTTCAATATTTTATATTTTTCATTCTCATATTCCACGTCGAAGTTGCCCCCATGATAATCCATTTGCTGCCCTGAAGCCAAGAAGACCAAGTCATTGTGCTTGGGTTTTTGAATATCCTTCTTGAATACCAACCGCTGGTTTTGAAAATAAATATAGAGCAGCACATCCTGCTCTATTGTTCCGACGACATAAATGCTATCAGCTTTTGTCATCAAATCGCTTGAATTTGTAATTATTTCAGGTTTGGACTTCACTTCTGTCAGCCTTACTAGTTGAAGTACGAGCGTAAAAGCCAGCAGTCCGTAAAATATCCACGCAATTTTCTGGCACTTTTGCACATACCCGGTAATTGAACGGAAAACTATGATACCAACAAAAGGCAGCACCGGAGCCATGTACCAACTATGTGACTTTGAAGCCATCGCCAGAAATAGTGCCAACGGAAAATAAATGCAAAGCGACAAGAGCAGCAATCTTTCGTTCTCGGAGGAAAAGAAATCCTTGACTTTTCCCTTCCGGTAAACAAATCTGCCCAGCCCTGTTGCCAATACACCGAAAAAAACGATGCCCCAAATTGGCAAGAGTTTATCAATGCTGTAAAAAAAGAAATCGAATTCAAAAGCCTTTTTCCAACCTGCCTCGTTTTCGGTAAACCTTTCCCATATATCGTAAATGAACAGCCACTCAACAACATTTTTCCCAGAACTGGCATCCTCCATGACGACCCCAAAAACATTTACGATCAAATACCAGGCAATGGGAATAACAGCGCAGACGAGGATGGCGAGCCAGGCTTCTTTAGAGGCTATCAATTTCCTGAACCTGCCGCGGAGCAAGGCATACATTGCAATTCCCGGAAAGTATACTGCCATGGCCGGGCCCTTGGCCATAAACGCCAACCCAAAAAACAGGGCCGCCCAATAAACCTTGTTTTTTTTATCGAAATCAAACCACAAAAGATAAAAGTACAGGCCACCCAAAAGCATGAACACCAACATGGCATCATGGTCGCCTGTCCGCCCAATATGCCAACCGATCAGGCCCTTTGCCGACAACAATATCATGCAGGTCCAGAAAGCGAATTTCTGGCTTTTGTAAAGCGTGATGATCTTGTAAATAAAAAAAAATGCTAGAATAATCGAAATTGCAGACGGCAATCGCAAGCTCAATTCGTTGAAACCAAAAACGGAAAAAGAAGCAGCAACGCACCATTCAACCAAAGGTGGTTTTGCCCTCCAGTTATCAGGTTTGCCTGCATAATGCAGGTTGACCCAATCATGGTTTATGAGCATTTCCATGGCATTCACCCCCGTTCGAGCCTCGTCCCACGGGCTTACCGGATGTTGGCCAAGTTTTACAAACACAAACAAGAGTAGCAATGCAGCAAAGACGGGTCGGTGGTATTTCCAGAAGATGGTGTGTTGAGCTTTGGTCATTGTCAGCTTCATTTAGTCCCTAACAAAATCCACCAGCCCTACCTGCCAAGGTTTCCACTCCCATTTTATCAAAGTAAAATGTTCTTTTTTCTGCTGTTCTTTCCTGAAAAACACGACGCCAAAAAAGAACAAGTCAATGCTTATCGTCACCTGGGGGTGTTGTTTGATGGTCTCCCAGGCAGCTTCCATCCCCTCCGACCAATGGATATCGTCGAACACGAACACGCTGTTGCTGTGTGCGTGTGCTAGGCAAGTTTCGAAATATTGCAGGGTCGGTTCTTTGCGGTGGTTTCCATCTATAAACACATAATCTAATTGACCTAATTCTTTGACAGCCGTTGGAAGCATTTTATCAAAACTTCCTTCCAGCAGGCTAACATTCTTGGCCTTTAATAATTTGAAATTGCCAGCAGCAAGATGGGCGATATTGGGGCAGCCTTCGATGGTCAGCATTTTCCCATTTAATGATGCCGCAGCTTGGTAATTAGTGGAAATGCCGAGTGAAGTGCCAAGCTCCAAAAGTGTTTTTGGTTTGTAAGTATTGACAATCTTGAACAACATCCGGCACACAAAAGGCTGATTAGCAGAATATTTGGATAGACTCGCAATGGTGCGCTCCTTTTTGTTTTCAACCTGAGAGCCTGCCCCCAAGTCTGTAACTGGAATTTTCCGCTTGTCTTTGAGCATATGCTTCCTGACCGCTTCTATTTCATCGAAGGCATAGTACCAGCGGTCATCTTCAAGCACCTGCTCGATGAATTCATAGACGAATGGCGAGTGGACATTGTATTTCGTTTTTGCCCTGAAATAGTATTTGAGGAAGCGGAAGAAAAGTTTTAGCAAATGGGAGTTTGAAATTGGAAACTGGAAATTGGAAATTGGAAACGGATCCAACTTATAACATCCAATTTGGTTGAAAATGGGCGGAAAAATAAACAACTATGGGGAATTATTTTTGAACCACCCAGAGGACAGGGAATGAACTCTGTGCCCCCCTGTGGTTCTCTGTGGTTCTAAAAAAGAAACGTCCGGCAAATGCCGGACGTTTCGAAACCTTTTTTTTCACCAACATAATTCTATTCATTTAGCATGTTCAAGAATTATGGTACAAATGTATGGAGATGAAGAGTCGCAATCAGTGAACTAAATCACATTTTAAAATTGATTTTTGTCAGTTTTGCATTTTAAGTAGTCGAGGTTAAATAATTTCCGCTTTTATCGGCTGCTTTTTCCGAATAGCTGCGTTAAAAATTTTGAACGTAGCTTGGCTATGCTAAAAATTTTTGCCTTGCTCTTCAAAAACCTGCCTGCCGGCAGGCAGGAATCAACTCGCTAAAAACTGGAAACTATTTAAACTCGACTACTTATCAGGACGGTGACGAAATGGATTTACTGTTTGTTATGGGTGGAAGTATATTTTGAAATTTAAGGTTTTGGTAAAACTAATTGGCGAAACCGGTTCGTTCATTGGATTACTTTTCACAAGCAAAACCATGTCCACATGAAAAACCTGATTCTTCCTTTCCTTTCGGTCGTTCTTCTTTCATTTTCAGCAAATACCCAAGCTTACATGACTACCGGTGGCTTACGGGCAGGCACGGACTGGGGCATCACCATCCAGCAACGCCTGACCAAAAATATGACCATCGAGGGTATTGTACAATCTAGTTTACAAAGGGAAGAAGTTATCATAACGGCACTTGTAGAAAGACATTACCCATTGATTTTCAGAGGGTTAAATCTATACACAGGTGCCGGTCTGCACAAGGGCTGGCTCTCCCCCGAAGCGAGTGGGGAATTGGTGCCAACAGGTTTCAAAGACCCCTTTGGTCTAACATTTATCACTGGCGCTGAAATGACATTGGGCCGATTTAATTTTTCCTACGACTTCAAGCCTGCCATTAACGTCGTTGGAGGTGAGCGTAAATTTTATACGCAGTCCGGCGTTTCGGTGAGGTATGTTTTCCTGACCAACAAACAATACAAGAAAAAGCAAAAAGCAAAACGGAAGAAAAAACGGAAGGAAGAAGGCAAGGGCATCCACCTTGGGGATGGTTGGAAAATCTGGAAAAAGAACTGATAATGGTGAATGAATAATGGTGAATGGTGAATGGTGAATGGATAACGTGCCTCATTCACCATTAACCATTAACCATTAACCATTATTCATTAACAAGCTCCCCTTCTTTTGAATACTTGGCCATTACTTTATAAAAGAAATTATCATCTTCTTTTCCTTCGTACATCTCCCCTTGTTTCACCACATATTGTCCATCTTCTTCAACCACATAAAGGTAATCGCCAGCTCCGGCCCACCAGCCACCAACTGCGCTAATACCATTTGCTGGGATTTGGTATTGTTCAAAGGCATCCGGGGTCAGGGTTTCGCAATTGAGAATATCGGCGACTTTTACTTTGCTATCGGCAAGTTGTAGGAATACTTCGTATGCAGGAGCATCGGTCTCACCAGTCACTTCCTGGCATAGCAGAAACACATCGGCCTGTTCAATCGTCTGGGCAGGTTTATCCATGCTATCATTCCCTTTTTGTCGGGAAGGCTCGTTCTTACAGGAAGCAAATAATAGACAAGCGAATAAGATGAAAAAAATATTCTTCATGATGGAAATTCGTTTTGATAGGAGTTGGTTGAAAAAAAGCAAAGGTATAACCCAATTTAGGGTTTTCTGATAAAAGTTAATGAGGCGGAAATAATTGGACTTCTATTTTTTTGAATCAGTCTTTCCCGTTAATATTTGCTCGTTTTGTATTTTCCTCAACGCCGACCCCGAGTGGTGTAAGTCCATGCTCCCTGAAGCGCACCCTGAGCTTGTAATTCTTGTCAAGCCCTTTCACAATTGGCAGCAAGATCGTTTCCATTAACTCGACCGCCCTGCTTTGGGCCTTCTCCATTACATCACTTTCAAGCGCTTCCTGGCGAAATTCCCGCCGCAGCAAGTCCATATTTCTGTTGAAATCTTCCTGCTTGATTTCCCGCATCCAACCGATGTCAAGTTTATCGATTTTAGGAAATACTTCATGGCTGAGGATATCTGGTTCCGGCAGGGTAACAACCACAGTCCGCTCGCTTTCTTTTAGTTTAATGTCAAAATATTTATCCAACTTGAAACCAACCTTCAGGATGCTGATGGCCGACATTTCCATCTCAGTTGATGAGACCTCAAACCCTAATACTTTTGTCTGTTTTGAGGTTCCAATTCCTTTGCGGTCCCTGATTTCCATCGTACCCAGTTCTGCAATGGTCCGTTCCACACGCTCATTCAAAATACCCTTTGAGCGGTTAAAATCTTCAATGGCAGCTTTCGTTTTCAACCTCTCAATCATCGGTTTCAGTCCTTCCGCCATAGCCACGCCACAAGGGGTGTCGATGTTCTTCCCTTTTACATAAATTTTTCCCTCCTCCGTTTTCAGCAAGGTTGAAAAAATCTGGTTCACCAAAAAACAGGTATATTTTGAAGCAACTTCATTCAACAGGTCAACGGCGGTCGTGAATTCACTTCCATACCACATATTGTAAAGGGTGGACGAAGTATCCTTCATTGCTGTAAAATCATTGAACATCAATTTATGAATATACGGATGATGGGTGTCGTATGCTGACCTAACCCTCAATTTCAGGCTGTCTGAAAGATTCATCCGGTTGGCTACATGGTTTAACAAAGAGAGGTTGAAATCATAAATCAAGGCATCAAATTCACGGCTATAACGGTAGGGATTGGAGAGTATAGGTAAAGCATTTTCGACATTGATGTCGGTCTGGAAATCGGAGGGTATGTATTTCATCTGAACCTCTTTGGGCACATTGGTATAGCCGCCGATCCCACTTCCGTCATTCCAGTAATAATTATAAAGGATCAGCCCCAGCAGCCCAACTGCCAGTATAAAGACAATCAACCGACCAACATTGAATCCCTCTTTGCTACTGTGGTCTGGATGGTTTTGATTCATGATTTGTGAGGAACTATGATTAAAAAAGGCTTTTTTTGAAACACAAAAGGCACAAAAGAGACACATAAGAAGAAGTCAAAAATGAATCTCTACGGGTGCATTTCAAAATGTCGGTGGAGATGTAGTGCGGATTTCCCAATCCGCACCGCTATAGCCTGATTCGTAAATCCGGCCTACCTTCCAACCGACATTTTGAAATGCACCCATCTCTACTTAGTTTCTTTTGTGCCTTTTGTGGTTCAAAAAAAACGAATATCTAATTAATTTAATGAGGAAAATTCAAATGAATACCTCAACCTAATCCCACCCGCCTATTCTCTTTCGCTGCCAAATAAATGGCTTCCACAATTTTAATATCCCTCCTGCCTTCCTCACCCGGAACAAGGACATTTTCATCATTTAAAATTGCAAACGAATCATCGTCCATCTGTTTGGCCTGTTGGTTAGGGATACTTTTATTCAGAATCCGTCCGTCGCTGGTTGAACCATTAATGCCACTGTAAGACTGAAAAGGTTCGAGCTTGTACCACCCGTTTGATGCTGTGACATGCAACGAATTCATGCTTTTTCCAAAACTGGCCTCACATTCCGTAACTGCACCACTTGGAAATTCAAGTTGAAAACGAGTCGTTTCGTCCACCTCCGTAAACAAATCAGGCCGATCGGTAAATTGCTGTGCCGTTACTGCAACGGGTTCTTCGCCAGTTACATAGCGGCATGCATTCAGCGGATAGACGCCCATATCGTACATGGCGCCACCGCCCATTTCTTTTTTAAGCTTCCAATGGTTCCCACGAGGATCAAAATAACCTGCCAATGCCGATACTTTACGAATATCCCCATATGCTTTTTCTTTCCCAAAACGGATAATATCCTGTGTATTGGGTTCATGTTGCATTCGGTACCCGATCGACAATTTCACCTTATTCTTTTTGCAGGCATCTATGATGGCTTGGCACTCATCCGCCGTCCTCGCCATTGGTTTTTCACACCAAACATGTTTACCAGTATTGGCTGCCTTGATTGCATATTCACTGTGCATCCCTGTTGGCAGGACAATATAAACAACGTCAATTTCTGGATTATTGGCAATGTCATCCATTGTTTCATAATTGTAAATATTGCGGTCAGGAATGTTGTGCTTCTTTTGCCACCGATCAGCTTTCTCCGGTGTTCCTGTAACAATTCCAGCGAGGTAACAATTTTTAGTCAATTGCAATGCTGGAGCCAACAAATCTGTGCTATAATAGCCAAGGCCGACAAGTGCCACCCCCAATTTTCCTTTATTCTTTTTGACTAAAATTTGTGGTAAAGATGCAGCCAAAGCAACACCCCCTACGCCAATAGCAATGTTTTTTGCGAACTTTCTACGATTGATTTTTTTCATAATCCTCAAATTTTAAAATCATTTTGGAGATGGTAAATATCTGACATGCATTTCAATCTAAGTTTCAGGCCTTAGCAGCAGATCTGGAGACCACCCCGTTCTTCTCTTGTATTGTTTTATATGCTGATTCATTATTATTTTGAATCACAAGAATGAAGGTTAGTTTTGAAAGGCCGTGCTTTGTCATGGCCTTTTTTAGTTTCTGAGTTATTGAGTTATTGAGTTATTGAGTTTCTGAGTTTCTGAGTTTCTGAGTAAATAAAAAGGCAATCAATTTTCCTACCCAAAATCTGCCTTATCTAACTGCCCACTGCTCAACTGTTTTCCCTTAGATAAAAAATGAGATCAGTAGAAGGCAGTCCTTTCAAACCAAGCTGCCGGGCCATAATGAGCAATTGCCCTCGATGATAAGTAGAATGGTTCATGCAATGATGGATCATTTCAAACGCCTTTTGTGCATAACTCCCTGACCCAATGGTCTTCACGGTCATTTCTTTCCCAAAAGCACTTTCATCCTGTCCCTCCACAAATTCCAGAAATTTACTTGAGGTTTCCAACCAGCCCTCGACCACGTTTTTGGTGTTCCCCGAAAATGTTTTGCTTGGAAAATCGGATATCGCCTCCCCTCCCAACCGTTTCAGCCAAATGACTTCAGCATCCCAAATATGAAGCATCGTCTTTTTAGGTGAGGGGAAACTGCTTTCAATTGTTTGATCGGCCAGTTTTTCTGGCAATCCTGTGAAGACATTTGCAAGTTTTGTATTTGCCCATAAATTGTAACCGCAATACATTTGATATATGTCCTTCATAAATAATCGAGTATTTTTGATTTTTCCAAAGGTAAGGGAGTAGGCAATAAATAAGCTACCCAATTTTGCGAAGTTATTTTTTCTTGTAAAAGTGCTTGAAAAACTAAGAATAGTGGGGCTATGGTTCTTTTTTCAAGTGTTTTTAGAAGGAAAAAGAACGAGCCAAAATGGGTAG
>JAJCYI010000201.1 GCA_029263015.1 Saprospiraceae bacterium
ATAACTATAAGTCAGCTAAACAGTCTTTTTCCGTCATACTTCGTTATTTTTTTCAGCAATAGCTTCGGCTATTCCTTCAAAAAATGCCTCGTCTGACAAAAATATCCTTGTTTCCATGCCTTAAATTTATTTAGGAAAGATGTCTAATGTATTGCGAATCCCCAGATTCGCATCCATATATTATGAGCGAATCTGGGGATTCGCATTATATTGAAATTTGCCAAACCTTCATTTTCCAAAAATAAACCCCAGCTCCAAATAACCTCTAAGTCTCTTCTTTAGTGAGATCGTAAAGCAGCAATGCCGGTTTTATTGCTTTTTCAAAAAACTAGCGAGGGCATCTTCGTACCGCAACAATTCATATTGAAGTGCCCCAATATTGTAATAGGTATTCGCAATGGCACGGTGGCCTGGGTCGTATGCTGCCTCATAATAGGACAGTTCCCGCTGGTAGAAATACAGTGACTTTTCAAAATCCCCATTGAACCGATTGGTAGTGCCCAACCATCGGAGCGTCTGACCGGTCAGGTAAATTGGAGGTTGGGGCAGTTCCAGGAGCAGTGTCAAAGCTTGTCGGAACGACTTCCGGGTCAGGTCATATTGTTTGTCGCCGTGTTGGTGATAAAAGCCATTCACAAAAGCATAATGGGCATTTAAAAAATCATTTTTTTCAGGTTGAAATGCCAACCATTTTTTTGCTTCCAGTAAATGTTTTTTCGCTAAATAATTTTTTTTTACTAGTATGGCGGCATCTGCCATGATTAAGTGATGAAGGCCCTCATCTTCATGTTCTCCGTATGGAATGGTTTTCCATTTTTCCAAAGCAGCCTTTGCGTGTTTGTAGGCGGTTTTGTATTTCCGCTTGTTTCGGTTTATTTGGAAAAGGTAAATACCTGCTGAATAGGCGGAAGGTGTATTTTGTTGTTCTGTGGCACATTCATACCAGTTGTCGGCAATGGAATCAGCTTGGCTAAAAAGGCCCTCTCTCAACATTTGATTGATTTCCTTTTCAAATTGTTCCGCATCGCAATCCTGTCCCGATATGTTTACAGAAAGGAAAACGAATAGGAGTAGAAAGGTCATTTTTTCGAACATGTTGGCAAATTAGCCAATATTTGTTTTACAGGCAAACTGAATAAAGGAGCAGCTTTTTCATAATTTTACAGGGACATTTGATGTAGAACTTATTATTTGAAAAATACTTAGTACCATTTTTGATAATACGTTTGATCGAAATTCTCATTGTTCATTTCCAAAAAAAATTTAATATGAAACCTTTAAATTTTCTGGTAATTGCTGTTCTGTTTTCTGCATTATTTATCACAGCATGTGCCGACCAAAATAAAGAAGATGTGCGCAACCAGGCGGTTGAATCTGTGAACGTTCCGCCCCCTACCGCGCCAGGTGTTCCTCCCGCTACTACTCCAACGGCTGTCAATAACAGCGGTGTTATACACTATACCTGTCCAAACAATTGCGCAGGAAGTGGTGGAGCTGCAGCTGGCACCTGCCCTGTTTGCGGAACGGCATATGCTCATAACCAAGCCTTTCACAATACATCTACTCCGCCTCCTGGTACAGTCACTACTCCTGGAGCAACTACGCCTAATGTGACACCAGTCCCTAATCCGACCACTAGTCAGGCACAGAATGCAGCTGGCGCTTATCATTATACCTGTGGCGCAGGATGCGCGGGCGGCGCAGCAGCAGCTGGTACATGCGCTGTCTGTGGGGGTGCACTCGCACATAACCAAGCGTTCCATAATTAATCTGGACGTCCCTTAAATCATTATTTCTTTTTCGCTGACTTTTCTCACAAGGGGTCTTGGCATTTTATTTGCCAAGACCTCTCGTGCAGAATAGCTTCCCCTTGGTTCATTCTCTTTGAATCCCTCCTTTTTAGCATTTGATTTTTGAATTTTATCTATCAAAGAATTTCTCTTTTCATTCTTATTTGAATGTAGCATAGAGTTTCATTAGGCGCATTTAGACATCTTTTGTCATGTCTGCTTGCCATTTATCAACAATGATCAAGGAACTCTATCTGACTCACATTGAAGACAAACAACAATATGAACAACACACTGAAAGCGCTAGCTTCACTCTTATTCTTTTTTATCATTTCATTCGCTACTCAAGCTCAAAATTGTGGTAGTGTCGTTGGCTTCAGGGCCACTGTTGCCGACAATGGCGATGGCACCCATACTTATTCTTTTGAAGTAGATGTACAATCAACCTCTGGCGGGAGTAAAAGCGTAAACATATCTATTAGCTGCTCAAGCAACACCTTTGTTACAAACAGTTGCCAAGAAAGTCTCGCAACCATAACAACCTATCCTTATGGGCCATTTACTGTACCCACCTGCACAGGCGACATTGTCCTGGATTGGACTGGTTATTCAAATTCAGCTTGTGGTGGGACTTCTTGCGGTGGTTCATCACTAAACCCGCTCCCTGTTGAGCTTTCCATGTTCAAGACCAACTTGCATGGAAACAGGATCGTATTGAATTGGAGATCAGAACAGGAGACCAATAACAAAGGGTATGAAGTCCAGAAAAGTAAGGATGGGAAAAGCTGGGAAAAGCTGGTCTGGGTGGACGGAGCAGGCACAACTATAGAAAGGCAGGAATATGAAGTTGTTGATGAAAACCCCATTTCTGGTGACAATTATTATAGGCTAAAACAAATTGATTACGATGGAGGATTTGAATTTTCCAAGGTTATAAGTGCCATTTATAATTCTGATGAAACTTTTATTGAAGTTTATCCCAATCCCGCAAAAGACAGAATTGAATTGAAGGGTCCTGACGCCGAATATGCCAATATAAAGATTATAAACAATGTTGGCAGAATATTAATGGAATTGGAAGGCCCCGGTACTTTAATTGACATCTCGTCACTGCCAAAGGGATTATATTATTTATCTATTCAGTTGGACAATAAAATATTTTTGGAGCGGATCATAAAAGAATAGTGGTTAATCTGAAATTGGGGAATTGGCTGCAACCCCTCGTTCCCTAACCTTTTACCTATGGAGCCAGACCTGACAGGTTTTCTAAACCTGTCAGGTCTTTTTATAAAAGACCCACAACAAGGTGTCCATCAAATGCAATTCCATTAAGAAGCACCACTCCCAAATATTGAATTGGCTGCAACCCCACGTTCCCTAACTTTTTGTCTGTGGAGCCAGACCTGACAGGTTTTCGGAACCTGTCAGGTCTTTTTATAATGAGGTTAGAAAGACAATTATCCAAAGTGACAAAGTAGTAATAGATAAGGGGTATTCGCTCGTTTATGCATCTTCATTTTATAAAACAATAAAATGATCCTTTCCCGTATTATTTGTCTCCTCACAGTCCTCCTTTTCAGCTTTTCATTATTTGCACAACAGCCACTTAATTTCGATTTTGAAGAAATGAGTGTCGAAGGGATTGCCCGCCCCTGGGGTTGGTCGGTTTTTATGCTGCCATCAGGCGCTGAAATTTCGCTCGATAGCACGATTAAACAAAATGGCAAATTCAGTCTTCAGTTTTTTAGTGAAAACAAAACCGAAAGTGATTCCGGCCCAAGCCTGGGATATTGGCTTTCACCTTATGAGTTGACAGGTAAAAAACTTGTTCTCAGAGGTTTGGTAAAAACGGAGAAAATGAATGGATTCGTCCAGGCCATCATAATTGCCTATGGCGACACAGGTTTGATCAAGGAAGTTAAAAGTGCTGACTTTCAATCAGTTACTGATTGGAATCCATTCGAAATAGAGTTTTCAATAAACACTCACGCACACTCTTATTATGTTATTTTAAATATGAGTGGTGGAGGCAAGGCTTGGTTCGATGGCTTTCACCTGACGGTTGATGGTGTTGAAAAACAAAGTTTGGAAGTTGCAGATGATTTCAACAAAGAACAGCGGAATTGGTTGGAAAAAAACACATCAGTAATTACAAATGTAAACCCCAAAGTGCAGGGCGAGCAGACTGATTATTCCGATCTGGAATCATTCCGGCTTGCCGTTGGCGACGCTAAAATAATAGCACTTGGCGAAGCCACCCACGGCACGAGTGAGTTTTTTAAACTCAAACACCGCTTGTTGCAATATGCTGTGCAGGAGTTGGGGGTACGGGTATTTGCCATCGAAGCCAATCAGTTGGAAGTAGAAAAGATCAACCGTTATGTACAAAAAGGGAAGGGGACGGCAGAGCAAGTCATCAAGGTGATGTTCCGGGTTTGGAATACCGAGGAAATGCTGGCCCTCATCAAATGGATGCGGACATACAATCTCCAAAATCCTTCTCGTCGAATAGAATTTGTCGGGTTCGATTTGCAAGACCCCAGCTTGCCTATGGATAGTTTGTCACATTTTATTTCCGATCGGGAACCGGCCCTCCTGCCTGTAATTGACAGTTTGCAGCACAGTTACCGGGAGGCATGGCGGGAGCGGGATTATCCGCAAGCAGCCGATAGTGTGCGGGCTGAGTGGAAAACTAATTCAGATTTGGTACTTGAGTTGTTTTCTGAAAGAAAATCAACCTGGTTGGGCGAGGCTAAATCGGAGGAGGGAAAAATCCGGGTTGAATGGGCCATACAAAATGCCACGGTGGTTTCTCAGGCAGCAGATATCGCTTACTCTCAAATCGTGAGCAGACGGGATACTTTCATGGCAGAAAATATCCGCTGGATCGAGTCCCAGAGAAAGCCGGGTAACAGAATTATTGTTTGGGCGCATGATTCGCACATTGCCCGTGGTGACGCACCTGATTTCCAATACAATTATCATTCTGGCGAAAGCATGGGCAGCTACCTTTCCGATATGTATGGCGACAATTACCGAGCCTTTGGGCTGTTTACTTACGGCGGACAATACAGTGCGACCATCAGCTATACCAACTACAAGGTAGTTCCCGTAGATGCCATGACAGCACCGAGAGGCAGCTTTGATGAAGCGCTGCACCGATTGGCCAAAGAAGCAGGTATGAATCAATTATTCCTGAATTTGCGCCCTGCTCTTAAAGAGAAAAACAACGATTGGCTGCTCCAGCCCCGACCAGTCCGTTTTGTTGGCTATGCCACTTCTGATTTTGATTTTGGGGCGGTCATGTCTGTACCGTACCAGTTCGACGGAGTATTTTTTGTTGACTGGACAGCGGCTTCGAGGATGCTGCGGTGAATAAGGTTTGCGCACACGGAGAATTTATAAGAAAAAGACAAATGTACCGAACATAGAAGCGACGCTTTTCCAAAAAGCGTCGCTTCTCAGATAATCAGTCCCCTGACCCCTGACTCCTGACCTCTGACCTCTGACCCCTCTTTTCATTTTACTTCCTCCCCAAACATGGAATCCCGCTTCAGAAAATTATATTTGCACCAGCGTTAGTTATTCTTTTTTCACTTCAGGAGTTTAGATCAAGATTACTAACGGGAATGACTATGAACCAAACACGGACGCACGACACAAGTATCTCACTTCGACCGATCAAGTGCTCGGACTACAGTTGGTCATCTCATTTGCCTGTTGTATTGATTTCTACCCTGTTATCTAATTCCTTTTATGATACGATATATACTTACTCTCACACTTTGTGCGCTGGTCTTTTCTACCATGCAAGCACAAGTCACGACCTCCTCGGTAAAGGGTATGGTTACAGATGAAAGTGGTACGACCATGCCAGGTGCAACGGTTGTCGCTACTCACATGCCGTCAGGATCTGCCTATGGGGTAATCACCAGGGACGACGGTGGTTATGTTATCCCCAACATGCGTGTTGGTGGGCCTTATAGAATCGAAGCTTCTTTTACTGGCTATCAGACGTTTGTTGTTAACGATGTGTTTCTTCAACTGGGTGACAAACGCAGTTTGGACATCGTTTTCAAGACAGGTGTCGAACTGGACGAAGTGGTCATCATTGCTGAAAGAAACCCGCTTATCAACAAGGATAAAACAGGGGCTTCTACTTTTATCAGCTTGGAGCAATTGCAGACCATGCCGACGATTACGCGTTCTACTGCTGACCTGACCCGCCTCAATCCGATGGCGGCAGAAGGTGGATCGTTTGGTGGGCGTAATGACCAGTTCAACAACTATTCATTGGATGGTTCGATTTTTAACAACCCCTTCGGCCTTGATGCTGCCACGCCCGGTGGGCAGACCGATGCGCAGCCGGTTTCGCTCGATGCCATTGAGCAGATCAGTGTTTCGCTGGCGCCATTCGATGTTACCAAGGCTGGTTTCACAGGTGCTTCTGTGGATGCAGTGACCAAGTCTGGCACGAATACACTCTCGGGTTCGGTGTTTGCATATTTCCGAAATAAGGACATGATCGGCACGAAAGTGGACGACACAGATGTGACCCGCGGTGACCTGAGCCAATTGCAGACGGGATTCAGTATTGGCGGGCCATTGGTGAAAAACAAAATTTTCTTTTTTGCAAATTTTGAAATTGAAAGACGCTCTGACCTTGGGTCTTTTTTCGAGCCTAATCCTGGCGGCCAAAGCGGCGGAAATATTTCCCGCGTATTGGCCTCAGATATGACCAATATCTCCAACCTATTGCGGAGCACTTATGGTTATGAAACTGGCGCTATCGAAGGTTTCAAGCACGATACAGACAACCAGAAGGGTCTTTTTAAACTGAATTTCAATCTCAGCGATGCCCATAAGCTGGCGGTCACTTATAATTTCCTTGATGCAACGAGGGACAAACCAGCCCACCCATCGGCCATTGGCCGCCGTGGTCCTGATTTCCAGACATTGCAGTTTGAAAACTCAGGCTATACCATCAACAACGTGATCCATTCTGGCAAAGCGGAACTGAACTCTCTGTTCGGAAATAAATATGCCAATAAACTTCAGGTAGGCTACACGGCTTTCAGGGATACCCGCGATCCTTTCAGTGCGCCATTTCCAGTTCTCAATTTTGGCAAAGATGGAGTACGTTACATTATTGCCGGACATGAACCATTTTCTATCAACAATGTGCTCGATCAGGACGTGTACCAGTTCACTGATAATTTCAATATCTACCTCAACAAGCACACTTTTACCATCGGTACCAGCTTTGAGCGGTTTGACTTTAACAACTCATTCAATCTTGGTGTATATGGCGGATTGGTCTTTGCACCAGATATCGATATTGCAGATGCAGAAGCATTCCTTACATCTTCTGACTTCGCAGGCTTAGTTGATGGAGCAAGAGCTACGTTTGAAGGTAATAATACAGGGGATTCCTGGGCTTTGGCCGAGACCAATATGGGACAGTGGGCATTTTATGTACAAGATGAAATCAGCGTGACCGATCAATTCACATTGACTTTGGGTTTGCGTTCTGATTTGCCGTTGTATTTTAATACCGAAGACAAAATTCAGGAAAGTATTGACCGCAACTGCTGCTATGACCCAACCATTCAATATTACGATGAAGATGGGGACGGCATTTTGCTCAATAGCTTAGACTTGCCTGACTCAAAGCCATTGATCTCTCCACGGGTTGGATTCAACTACGACTTGCACGGCGACCAATCTGCACAGATACGAGGTGGGACTGGCTTGTTCACAGGTCGTTTTCCATTTGTATGGATCGGCAACCAGGTGGCCAACCCAAATTCTTTCTTTTACGTGACAACAGCTGATGATTTCAAATACCCACAGGTGTGGCGCTCCAACCTCGGCTATGATAGGAAATTGGGAGATGGTTGGTCTTTTACTTGGGATGCGATTTTTACAAAAGACCTCCAGGCACAGATAGTCCGCAATTATGGACTTAAGTTGCCTTCCGGCAAATTGGCTGGCGCGGATACCCGTCCTATTTACACCAATGATGACCGCTCACAAAACTTCGGTGGCCCGACCGATGCCTATGTTTTCACCAATACTGACTTGGGGCGCATTTTTACCACTTCCCTCCAGATAGAAAAGACCTGGGCCAATGACATGAAAGCCACCTTGGCATATAGCTACCTCGATTCCAAAGATGCAGCTTCCATAGATGCGGAAATTTCTTCTGATGCTTATGCCCGCAACCCTGCCAACGTGCAGCATTCCAATACTGCTGAACTTGCCCCATCACTTTATGGCAATAAGCACCGGGTAGTGGGTTCGTTACAAAAGCGGTTTACCTATGCTGATAAATGGAGAACCTATATATCTGTATTCATGGAATACTTGCAAGGTGGCCGTTACAGTTACACCTATTCTGGCGACATCAACAACGATGGCTCAGGGCTGAATGATTTGATCTACATTCCTACTGATGCAGAAATCGATGGAATGACTTTCACTGGAACTGGTGATGCAGCGGCGTTTAAAAATTACATCGCACAAGATGAATACTTGAGCGAAAACCGCGGGGAGATTGCTGAAAAATATGGCGCCGTCAGCCCTTGGTACGGCCGTTGGGATGTGCGCATCATGCAGGAATTGGGCTTGTCGAATGGCAATACGATCCAGTTGAGCCTCGATGTTTTGAACTTTGGTAATCTTATCAGTTCAAGTTGGGGCGTGCGTGAAATCGCTACTGATACTGGCCTTGCACAGCCAATTGGTGTTTCTGTTGATAATGGTAACCCTACTTATTCTTTCGACACAGCGCAGACTCAGACTTTCCGTAATGATTTTAGTTTGAACTCAAGATGGCGAGCGCAATTGGGCTTGCGGTATAATTTTTAAGTGGAAATTCCTGCTTGCAAGCAGGGAGAGAATTGAGAATTGAGAATTGAAAAATCCCTGACACTCAATTGAGTGCCAGGGATTTTTTTATTTCTCTACCGTACACTTTTTATTCTGACCTCGTTAGAGGTCTAATAACTTGCCTGACGGCAGTCAGGTGGGTAGAAAAAAAATTTAAAAAGCACGTTTTACTTGCGTAAATGAAGCAAAGTAGCGGAACATACCGAAACAAAAACATACACCCTCTTGTTTCGGCGCCCTCCCCGCCCCCTCCGTTCCCTCCCCCCCCCCACGAAACCCATACACTTTTAATATTCACCTACCTACCTGACTGCCGTCAGGCAAGTCATTTGACCCCTCTGGGGTCAGTTTAAAAAAGTGTACGGTAGAGAATTTTTTCCTAAGTGTAACTGCTGGGCATTGTGTTTGGAAAATAAAAATGACTAAATTTGTAGGATGAATTTATTGGAAAAAAATATTGATGGAATTTCTGATCTGTGCGACAAGTATCATGTCAATAGTTTACACATGTTCGGTTCGATTCTAACAAATAAATTTCATAAGGATAGTGACATTGACCTGCTTGTTACTTTCAAACCAATGAGTTTAAAAAAATATGCCGACAACTATTTCGATCTTAAATTTTCATTGGAAGATTTATTGGACAGGCGGATTGATTTAATTGAAGAAAAGGTAATTAAAAATCCCTTTCTTAAAAAATCGATTGATACTACAAAACAACTTGTTTATGGACAACGAGATAAAAACTTGGCTGTTTGACATTCTCCAATCAATCGAAGAAATAGAAAGTTATTTTCCAAAGGGAGAAAAGAAATTTAAGAATTTTACTGAAGATATCCGTACCAAAAGGGCCGTTGAAAGGAATCTCGAAATTATTGGAGAAGCAGTGAACAGGGTGCTCAACAAAGACGGTTCTATTGAAATTTCAAATGCCCGAAAGATCATTGCAACAAGGAATAAAATTATTCACGGATATGATAAGATTTCCGAGGATATTATTTGGGGGATTGTTGTAAACCATCTTCCAAAATTAAAAGAAGAGCTGAAAGAGCTAATGAAAGACTGAACACGAACCCCAGAGGCAGAGAGAATTAGTAATAGACAAATCCCTGACACTCAGTTGAGTGCCAGGGATCTTTATTGTAACCGGAAGTTGTACTTCCGGGGAAAGTGGATTCGGAAGTACAACTTCCGGTTACGGGAACTATACCTTACCGCTGCTTATATTTCTGCTGAAATTTCCGGTAAAGCATCTCCTGCTTGTTGTCCAGATTGATTTCCCTGCCCTGAATAAAAGCGTTGGTTACTTTTGAAGTCCGCATGTCGAGCACATCACCTTCGCTGATGAAAAGCGTTGCATCTTTTCCCGTTTCGATGGTTCCGACGGTCTGGTCGATGCCCATAATTTTAGCAGTGTTGGAGGTGAGCGCCTGAATGGCATCTTCATAAGCAAGGCCGAACCCGACTGCCTGGCCAGCTTGGAAAGCAATGTTGCGCTGCTGCCAATATCCTTCATGTTCGAAACACCAGAGCAAGCCAGCATCTTGCAGCATGGCCGGAGTCTTGAACGGTTGGTCAATATCTGCATCCACCCTGCGTGGCAAACTTTGTGTGGAACGGATTACCACAGCTACGTTGTGTTCTTTCAGGAAATTCGTGATCATCCAACTGTCACGTCCACCAACAATGATAGGTGTAAGGTTAAATTTTTCCATTGTCAAAACAGCTTCTTGCATGGCTGCAACGTCATTGGCGTGGATGAAAATTCTTTTTGAACCATCAAAAAGGCCGTTCATGGCTTCAAAGCGAAGATTGGTGGTGGCAACTTTATCTTTTTGGTTATATGCTTCAGCCAGTTGGAAATAAGCTTCAATTTCTTGTACCTGTTCTGCATATTTATCATTTCTTGAAACGCGGCGCTCCCGAAAGTTGAAACTGGTAACTGAAGGCCAATTCATGTGGATGGCGTAATCCATGGCGTAGGAAGCGTCTTCCCAGTTCCAGGCATCCAGTTGAACAATACTCGAAGTACCGGAAATCCTGCCGCCCTGTGGTGTTGTTTCAGCCATCAGGACGCCCATTGAACGGACAGTAGGGATTACCTCCGAATCGGTGTTATAGGCTACGATGGATCTGATATTTGGGTTAACACTGCCTATTTCATCATAGTCGCGTGTAGCGCTGATGGCGCCTATTTCGTTGAGGCCCAAAGTGGTATTGGGAGCAATAAATCCTGGGTATAAATGTTTGCCGTCTGCTGCAATTTCCCGGTGGTTGGGAAATCCCCTTTTCACCGTGGCCGAGCCAACAAAGGTGATCTTCCCCTGATCGAATGCTACCATACTGTTTTCGATGGCTTCCCCATTGCCAAGATGGGCAGTCGCCCCTTTTATCAGAATAGGCTGGGTCTGTGTTCCGGCAGGTGCTGGCACATGTTGGGCACTGGATTTAAAAGTGAAAAACAAAAAACAAGTGCAAGCGAGGGTCGATAGGGTGGATTTCATAGTTTGAATTTTATTGATGGCGAAAGGTACAAATAGTTCCGTAATGATCGGTGAATGCTTAGTGATGATTGATAAACTGTGCCTCAGCACTCATCACTCATAAATTATCAATTGAATCAAACGGAATCACAAATTCTGTGAAGCCCATGGCGTATGGGGCAACTTCATAAGGGACATAACAGAAAAACAGGCCTTCGTTGGTCAGGCCAATATTATCTGCGAGCTTGAAAGGCCAGCCTTCCGTAAAATCAAACCCATCACCAAATGATTCTGCTTGCACTTCCCTAAATTTTTGTTCGGCCAGTGCGTGCAATGCTTCCAAATTGGGGACAAGGTCACCTATTCGAAATAGCCCTCCGGTCTGCGAGTTGAATGTGGCTACCGCTGCAAAGGCATTGGGGTGGGCGCCTCCGGTATAACTGTAAGCGTCGAGGCGTAGTGTGAGATGTTCATTATTTTGTAAAAGAATAGTGTCTGTTACTTCAAGTGTATAATAGCTGGGTAGGTCGGGCATTTCGAGGGTCATTTCCCGGTGCATTTCTATAAAACTTTGCATGGCTGATTCGAGCGACGTTTCCTGGTCAAGCTCAAGCCCGGGGTCGAGCATGCTCACCATGTAGTTATTTGCCCAATTGGCAACATTTTTCTTCAGTCGGTCGGTTCCTTTTTTTACAGAAGGGTATTTGAGTAAAATGCTGGCACATTTACTTTCATAATTGCCATCGTCGCATTGGCCTTCCTTACGCTCGACGGTGACACTTTCAATAAGGAGCAGACTTTCGCTGGGTTCGGGCTGGTTCGGAGGAGGGTCATTTTTACAGGAAAAAAAAATAAAAAAGGATAGGGCAAGGAGTTGGAGTTTATTCATGTGATATGGGTATTGTATAATGACAAAGGTAGGGAAATAAAAAATCCGGTACAGCTCATGCCATACCGGATTTTTTCAGAATCGTTGGAAAAATTTAGTTTCCAATCTTGTACAAAGAGCCAGAGTTAGCTCTTGGCTTGGCATCAGTACGGCGGTTCTTGCTCCTGCCTTCAGTGGTGGTGTTGTCGCCCGAAGGTGCTGTTGCACCGCGGCCAGCTACAGTCAACTGGTCAGGGTTTACACCTTTTTTGATCAACCTTTTAACAACAGCCATTGCACGGTTCACGCTTAACTGCCAGTTGTCCGTGCCAGCATCAGCAGGAAAGGTTTGGCTGTCAGTGTGACCTTCGATAAGAAGGTGCATGCTTGGGTTGTTTTTCAGTGATTCAGCCAAAGCTTCGACTGATTTGCGGGCATCGCGGTTGAGGCGGGAAGAGCCGCTCCTGTAGTTTACAGGGCTTTCCATGGTAACGTAGAGGTCGCCGTCCATCTCTTTGATGTCCACGCCACTGTCGAGTCCAAGGGCTGTTCTCACTTCTTTTTTGATCTTGGCCAATTCAGCATCGCGGTCAGCGAGTGATTTTTGAGCCATGTCAGCAGCACTTTTGGCAGCGTCAACGTCAGTGCGCAAGCCAGCGATGTCACCTTCGAATTTTGTTTTTTGATTGGCCAGATCTGTTTCCATATCGGAAACTTTTCCTTCAAGCATATTTACTTTTTCATTGCTCTCAGCCAATGAAGAAGCAAGTGCTGATTTTTCATTTTCCAGGTCCAAGAATTTTTTCTTGGAGACACAAGAAGGAAGGGCTAAAGCTACCACCATAAATAGGGCAAGCAATCTCATTGTAGCATTCATAATCATCTTGATTAAAAGTTTTTGTTTTCAGAAAAAAGGCAAAAGAAAAGCACTTCCGAAATCCGTCAGTTTTTCCCAGTTTATCTTTTTTCCATGATGTCAAGAAGTAGTAAAAGAGTTAGAGGCATCCAGCAAAAGTTAAAATTTTGCCGTTCCAATATGGTTACAAGTTGGTCTTTGCCTTTAGGTTCAATGGGCAAAGGTATAAATTGAAAGAATAAAACTATAAAAGAATGGAGACATAGTTGTTTTTATAATTTGAGGCAAGTTGTTCAATTGTCATTTTATCGGTTCATTTGACAACCTGGAACGAACGGGAAACGCTCACAAAATGGCCATTGTCCTGCACCGATGCAAATATGGTAAACGTGCCATCATGCTTCACCTTGTCCACTATTTTTTCAAGTTCTGATGAAATGTTGCCCCTGCTAGCGGCACTGAAAAGCTTATCATCTTTTTCATAAATGAATTCTATTTCATCCACATACCTGTTGCTACCCTCTGGCCCCCTTACATAAAGTTGGTGGGTCAAACTGCTCAGCAATGCTTTTTTGGTGGTCTTTTTCCCGCGCAGATTACCCCAGGACAACTGGTAAGGTTCTGCATCGTCCTTCCATTTGGCCTTGAGGGAAAACTGTATAGGCAGGTTCATTCGAACCCTGACTGGTTTGCCTTGGTGGCTACCAGGCTGCCACAGTGGCATTTCTTCTATAACGTCGAGGGCTGCTTGGCCACACCCCCCACCAATGTCTTTCAGGAGTTCGAGGTTGCTAACCAGTCCATTATTACCAATGATGAAGCTGACAAAAACGGTCCCTTCAATGCCACCGTACCTTGCTTTTTCTGGATATACGAGATATCGTGAAATAAATCGCACCAATTCTAGATCAGAACATTCCCTTTTTTCAATTGTGGCATCATCAAATGCTTCACAGCCAATGAAATAGGGCATTTGGTCAACTCTGGTAAAAACGGTGTCAGGCATAGAGGTGAACGGCGGGGCTTGCGCGGAAAGCATGGAAAATAGTAGTAGTGCCAAAACGGTGAAGTATGATTTTCTCACATCTTTTGTTTTGATTGCCTGCATTGCATGGCGTTGCTGGCAAGTGTTAGCGATGTGCTCTCCTCGGGTGTGTTTTAGCAATAGCAAAATTATTCAATTATTTTTATTTTGATATATCAATTGGAAAAATTTATGCCAGCGATTTTTTTAATGGGTGTGGCGTAGGATTGTGGTACTTGATTCGACCGGAAAGACAAGGAGTTGGGCAGGTCGTGTTAAACCCAATATGTGACCATTTGGTTTTTTGTGAAATAATTAATGATGAATGTGTCCGGCTACTTTATCACAAATCAACTGTTTACCAATTCACAACTATAGACTTTAACTCAGCACTTCTTCGAGAATCTCGTGGGAATAGATGGGCGGGAAATTTTCAATATGATGGCGGTAATAATCAAGCAGGCTGCCTAGCAGGGATTTTCTTTCTTGGCGGTTGAACGGAATCGTATGGCATTGTTCTCTGGACAATTGGAGCAATTGGCTGAATTTTTTCCCTATTTCAGGATTCAGCCAGTAAGGGTGGGTTGGGGTAGCCGGCAGGAAGCGCCCTTCACGCAGATCGAAAATAGGACTGTCGAGCGTGTGCACATCGCTGGGCAGGAAACCGAGATGTTCAGTCAAATTGATTAAAAAGTGCAGGTGGAGGTTGGCAATTGGGTGGGAGGTATCATCCAAATAAATAAAGTTGGACAGAAGAAAATTAAACAACCCTTCCTGAGCCTCTTCCCCGCGAATCGTCTTGTGGGCTATTTCGACCATAAACATTCCTATGGCACCCTTGGAAATTTTGAAAGGAATAGAATGAAAAACATAATGAGGTTTGATTTCTTTCAGCCGGGTCAGGTCTTTTCCGTCCCGGTGGTAAGCAACCATGTCGACCAGCGACATGATCTGCAATAACCCGGCACTCACCTTTGCCTTCTTTGATCGGACGCCACTGATGATATAAGAGCGCATGCCTTTTTCTTCCGTGTAAATATCGGCGATGATACTCGTTTCAGAGTATTTTTTTGTTTTTAGTACAATGCCGCGTGTTTTTATTAGCATGGGTTAGATGTTAGGGAATTGGACAATAGACATTAGATGAGGAAATGGGATGTAATAATTGATTATCAATGATTTATGAAACTATTCTATTGTCTAAAGTCCAATTATCTAATGTCTCTAATTAGCGTTTTTCATATCCTGATTGGGTCTTTTGAAATCAATCTTATCTTTATTGGCTTTCAGGTGCTCAATGACTACAATGGCTTTTTTGAGACGGGTCTTCGGCATTTTGGATTTCCCGACCACACATAAAAAGTTACGTTGCTTGCTGGGGATGAGCGCGAGGAACACTTGGTTGTCTATCTCGTCCTGTGCCAGCAATTCTTCCAATTCTTCGGGCATGAGCAGACAGGTATTTGCTCTTGTCCTTTTTCAATTCGACATCTACCTTCATGCCTGTTTTCAATCCAAGTTTGTTCCGTAGTTCTTTGTTGATATTAATAAAACTTTGGGCAATTGGGTCTGGCAACATTATAAGGAATCCCCAAAGAGGCGGATCAGATTTTGTTAGGCGGGCAGTGAATTTCATAAATAGGATTTTTTCAAAAGTAAGATTTATATCGTTGAATCAGTTTTATGCTATTGGTAGAGCTGAACTTTGTACTAGTGGCACTTCCTATTTTCCGGGAAAAATAAAATTGTTCTAATTTTTTTCTCCCATAAAACTATAAAGCAATAATTTAATTTATATGACCGAAGTTGTTGATTTATAGAAAGTTTGATCAACAATCACTTCCGAATATAATTTTTTTATTTTCTATCTTACAAGAAAAACACGCTGAATATTTTGTCAAATTCAAAATTAAACTGTAAAATTGTGTTGTTGTTCAGAATTAATTAATAGCTGTTTGCGCAGCAATCCTCCTCTAGTTCATTGAGTGTTTTTATTCGTTAGTCTTCTCATTTTTTTGATGTGAAAACAGAGGTAATTAATAGTTACTCCTATCTTGAGGAAGGTCTCCAGCCTCCTTGAATTTCCAGAATCCTGTTTTTCCTGACTAGCAATTTAGCATACCGATTTTCCTTGATTACAATGGATTGGTTGCCGAAGGGCAGGAGGCTAAGAAGGGCAGCAAGTAGTATTTTCTTTCCCCTTGATTGTATGCTGCCCGTTTCAAGGGATTACAAAAGTCAAGTACTCGCGGCGCAGCAGTTATGACTAAATTTTTAGATAATGAGTCCACCATACAACAAATCCGTGAAGGCATGAAAAATACCTTTACGGCAACTTCGACCATTGGTTCTTTGTGGTTTTAAACTCGTTTTGAAAGGTGTTCTTTAGGTAACGACTATTTCGCTGCAGTCAATCCTATAACACATTAGAAATAATCAAAAATAGCGGGGCCGTTCATTGATGCTCCAAGGAGCAGACGGTTACAAAACAGAACAAACAGCCAAGAGAAAAATCGCCGGACGTGTCAAACGCTCGGCGATTTTTTTATGCCCAAACCTTGTTTCTCCTGCCATATTATTGTCCGACTACTTACTTATGTAAGTTCCACTGTCCCATCAGGTGTTTGGATAACAGCTGTGATAGATACTTCATCCGCTACTCCGAGTTTCATGTCGATATTCAGGGAATGAATAGCTGTTTCGATCATAAATGGAGTGGGGTGCGTGCTGCGTAATTCCACCAATTTGCAAACTTGTGGCAATGATTTAGTTGGGTGGTCTCCTCCTTTCCAATCTATTACAAAAGGGAGCAACTCTACTGCGGGATCAGGTAAAGCAGTAGTCGCTTTCCAGATCAATTTTGATCCATCAGGCTTTTTTCGGCTGCCTCCTTTTAGAGTGCCCAATTGAGGGTCAACGACTGATAAATAGGCCCGATCACGGTTGAGGTTGTTGGTTTTTACGGCCCATCGGGTAATACAAGGTTTGGAGATAAGGTCGAGGCCCATCCATCGCTGACCAGAGAAAGTGTCATTGTCAGGGTCAGGGGCGATGACTTCGAGATAGCAACCTTTTCCCAAGTGAACAAGTGCGTTGTGGGTTCCTTGGCTTCGGTGGTGGCCACCGATGACTGGTTCAACGCCAAGCCTTTTTTTTAATTCTGTAATTGCCTTTTTAAGATTTGGAACAGCATAGACGAGATGATCTACATTGTCTAGAGTACGAATCATGTTGTTGATGGTTGGTTTGAAATGAGGGAATAAAAGTAGAAAAAAAATTGAATACTTCTACTTTAAGGCTTTGGAACTCATTCCTCAGACCATTAGGCATTAGGTTCAGACCAGACGATTGGACGCCTTACTTACTTTTAATTTGTCAATTTGTTTAAACCAATTTCTTTTTTGAAAAATATCCAATACCAGTAATTGCAAAACAAACCACCAGTACAATAATGAATGGTTCGAAGCCAAAAGCATATTTAATCGGAATCCACCCGTAAAAAAAGCCAAGCGTAAGTGCCTCGCCGATTAATATTGAACCGATCAGGGAAACATTGCTTATGTGGTTCCACCACAGTACGGCAAATGCTGCCGGAAAGAGAACTGATAGTCCGCTGAACGCCATTTTTCCCATATCAAAAATTGTATCAAAAGGTTGCCAGGCGATGGCCAGGCCAATTAATGCGAATATGACCACCCATATTTTTCCCACTTTTACTTGAGAGCGAAAGGCTTTTCCTTTGTTCGTAAAAACCAAATGAAAGTCGCGGCTAACCATTGTCCCAAGAGCCAGCAATTGAGAATCGAGCGTGGACATGAGGGCAGCCAATGCCCCGGTCATTACTAAAGCCCCAAACCATTCTGGAGTGTGGGCAACTAACATTTTAGGTAATATCTGATCTGCTTCTTTTCCTTCCAGGCCCGGAAAACTGAAATGCCCAATCACACCTATAATAACGGGCAATAGGGAAAAGAATAGTGGAACTATGGCGTAAAGTAATGCCGATTTTTTCAAATGCGAAATGTCTTTTGCAACATAAAACCGCATGAAAAGTTGTGGGAACATTGGAATGCAGAATAACCAAAAGACCAACCAACTGAACCACTTTTTGGGCGTATAAAAACCGCCCACTGCCTCACGGCTGAACAAATCAGGGGTTTTTTGGAAAACCTGCTCATTGGCGTGAGTTATCCCACCCATGTTGTAGCCGATAACTATAACGGCAAGCAGCATTAGCAAGAAGGTCAGGATGCCTTGTTTTAGGTCGGTACGGGCTACGCTGGTCATGCCGCCAATGAGCACATAAGCTATGGTAAACAGCGTAATCAAAGTTGCACCTGCAAGATAGGGAATGTCCGAGCCTGTTAGGTTTTCCAATAGGTATCCTGCTCCGACGATCTGCAATGCAAGATATGGAAAGGTGAAAAGGATCATCACCACTGAAAACAGGACTGCCAAGGTTCGACTTTTTGTTTTGCCAAAAATGAGCTCAGAAGGGGTGATGTATCCTTTGTCTTTTCCTGCACGCCACACTTTCATTCCGATAATGTAAAATGACAAACAAGCCAAGGCGGTCCCAAATGCCATGATGAAATAAAAGGCGTAACCTTTTCGATAACCTTCCCCAGCAAATCCCAAGAAGTAATAAGCGCTGAAGTTGGTAGCGAGGATGGTGAAAAACAAAGTCAAGGTGCCGAGGCTGCGATTGGCAAGAAAGTAGCCTTCAGGCGTTTCACTTGCTTTTTTTGAACCTGCCAAACTTCCTAAAAATGTAATCGAAATGTATGCGATAAGTATAAAATAAACCATTGATAGTTAAAGAGTAATGAGTAATTGAAGATGTCACTGGCTATTGCTGGTCGGTCTTGAAGTTATTCTTTCCAGTATTTTTTTGAGAAAACAATAAAAATCAAAATGAAGACAAAATGGACGCCCATTAGCCAGAAAAGCCATTTGGGCAAACCTAAAAAGGAAAAGCTGGGAAGCCAGTTTGTGAAGAGATAATCTTGGGTGAGCAAGAATAATAAAGTAAACGTGCCGATCCAGAAAATATCGTTTTGAAAGAGGTTCTTCATTTTGATGAAATTTGAGATTGGTGAATTTTTGGGATTGAAGGAAGCAATAATTTTTATGAAAACCATAAAGAAAATTGAAAATATACTGGATAAACTGATAACTATCCCAACTTATAAAGTATTAACTGCAATGAAGGGCTGATTAATTAACTCTTGTAGCAATGAATAACAATTTGGGTGGGTAACACTATAAAGGTTAACTCAATTACATTTGCAGCCAAATTGAAATTGGGGCAAATCCCCGAAATCGAAAAGTGTACCCAGGATGATGAACCTTGCAATAGACATTGGCAATACCCGTACTAAAGTTGCTGTGTTTGATAATGGTGAGCTTGTTCACAAAGAATTTTGGGACACACCGTCAACAGAAAGGTTGGAACAACTGGCATACAACCAAAAAGTTGAAAACGCCATCCTTTCCACTACGGCTAAAGTGCCGTTGGATATGGAAGCTTTTCTGAAGCTCAATTTTTTTTATTTGCGCCTCGAAACTGATACGCCCTTACCCATTAAACTAAGCTACAAAACACCCCACACGCTCGGCAAAGACCGCATTGCTGCGGCAACAGGTGCCAGCTATCTTTTTCCAGGGGAGCATGTTTTGGTTATTGACGCCGGGACTTGCATTACCATGGATGTGGTCAATTCGGAAAGGGAATTTCTTGGCGGAAACATTTCGCCAGGCGTGGAGATGCGCTTAAAAGCCATGCATCATTTCACAGCCAACCTTCCGTTGGTTAAAATTGTGCCAGGCCGTTTGCCGACCGACAACTGGCTTGGAGATTCTACAGAACTTGCCATCCGCAACGGAGGAGAATTGGGCGCATTACTGGAAGTGACTGCATTTATGAAGAAATGCAAGCGACTTTTTAAGCCATTGCGGGTAATTTTTACAGGAGGAGACGCTGATTTTTTTGTCAAAACCATCAAAACCAAGATATTTGCAAACTCAAATTTGGTCCTAACCGGATTGGATAAAATATTACAACATAATGTCGAGAACTAATTACATGGAAAAAAGGAAAGGTGAACAGGGGATATTTAGATCCTTTTTACTTTTTACTTTTTGCTTTTTACTTTCATTTACCACCCTGATTGCCCAACCTAAAGATAATGCACCTTATTCCATTATTGGTCTGGGCGAACAAGTTAACCATACGCTTTCATCAGCGGGTTTCGGCGGGTTGACAGCCGCTTATTATGATCCGTTTCATGTGAACTGGCATAACCCAGCCTCATTAGGCTGGCTCGGTGCTGCTACTTTTGAAGTAGGTATGTATGCTGAACGCTCGACTATTGAGACAAGTGAACAATCGTCCGAAGTTGTTACGGGGAACTTGAGCCATCTCATGTTGGCTTTTCCCGTTCGTAATTCTTTGAATGATGTGTTGGACAATCGGATACGCAAGTTTTACTGGGGCATGAACCTGGCAGTGGTGCCAAACACCAATGTTGGATATGATATCCAGACTGAAGAATCGAATATGGTATCCGATTCGATTTTAAATATTTTCCAAGGTTCGGGTGGCACCAATAAATTGATATGGGGAAATGGAGTGCGCTATAAAAATTTTTCAGCTGGGATTAATCTCCAATACATTTTCGGACAATTGGAAAGTACAAGGGAAGTTAGAATCAGGGACATCGGCAATGCTTTTTACAATCAATTTGTTGACAATATATCAGTGCGTGGATTACAATTTTCGTTTGGACTGCAATACAAGCTGGAACTTGACAAGAAGCTAGATGAAAATGGCCAAACCATTAGTGATAAGAGTTTGGTTTTTGGAATGTACGGCAATCCACGTTCAAGTTTTTCGACCCGGACGACAGCATTACGTATTGGGATTAACGACAATCTATTGCCGAATGTACGCGACACATTGCTCAATGAGTTAGATATAGACCAAGATGGTAAATTGCCTTCTGAGTGGACGTTTGGGATCATGTATCAGCAGAGCAACCGACTTAGAGCGGGCGTGGAATTTAGTTTTGCCAATTGGAGCAAATATGAAAATGAGGCGAAGCCCGACCAATTATTTAATAGTAATAAATTTGCCGTAGGGCTTGAATATTCGCCAGATGCAACTTCGTACAATAACTACCTAAAGCGTATTAGATACCGTACAGGGTTTTATTTCTCAGATGACCCGAGGCTGGAAGACCTGAAACAATATGCCTTTACATTTGGCCTTGGGTTGCCCCTTATTTTGCCCCGGGGAAAGACCTCTTTTGTAAGTTTGGGCTTTGAACTTGGACGGTTTCAAACGGACAACGGGATAGACGAGAAATTTATGAAAATGTCATTGGGCTTCACTCTTAATGACGGAACCTGGTTTTATAAACGTAAATTTGGTTAGGTACGCTGATGGTAAATGAGGGAATGCCCTATTACTATCAACCGTAAATACAAAACACATAATTATGAAAAAGCTATTGAAATTGACTTTCGTTTTATTGATTGCAGGATTATGGTCGGTGCCAGCTTTCAATCAATGCGAAACATGGCTGAACAAACCCAATAAGGATGTCTTAGAAGAAGCTCACGTATTGTACCGGCAGTTTATGAAATCAAAAGAGTACGATAAGGCATTTGACAACTGGAAGGTTGCTTACGAAGGAGCTCCCGCTGCTGATGGTCAACGTTCTTCGCATTTCGTGGATGGCCGCACCATTTATATGGAAAAATTCAAGGCTGCTACGGATGATGCAAAAAAGAAAGAATATGCAGGCGTTATCCTCCGCTTATATGACGAACATTTGGAATGTTACCCAACGGAGAAAGCGTTGACTTCTGGCCTGAAGGTTTACGATATGTTCTACAGCCTGCATTCCTCTTATTCCGAAAATTTGAAAGCAAGTGAACAAGCAGTTGAAGCTGGTGGCGACAATACCAGTTACGCGGTGTTCGTACCTTACGCATCTATTGCTGTTTACAATTTCCAAAATGGAGCAATGGAAGCAAAACAGGCCAGGGATATTTTCACTCGGCTTAATGATATTGCTGATTTAAATATTGCCAAAGGAGATGAGGTGTCAGCCTATTATGAGCAAGCCAAAGGAGCAATGAACGGTACATTTGCTGCCATCGAAAACGATATTTTCGATTGTGAGTATTTCAAGAAAAAACTTGAGCCGGACTATCGCAAGGATGAAGAAGATATTGAAATGTTGAAATATATTTTCAACAAATTAACTGCCCAGGGCTGTGATGAGTCGGATCCGTTTGTTGCCGAAGTCAAAATTAAATACGAAACTGTGGTAGCTGCCATCAATGCTGAAAAACTGGCTGGATACTACACGGAAAATCCTGGTGAGCACGGTGTTGCCTTGTTTAAGGAAGAAAAATACCAGGAAGCTTTGCAGAAATTTCAAGAAGGTATCCGCCAAGAAGAAGCAGGAGAAAAGGATGCTGAAAAATTGGCAAACTACTATTTCTACATGGCTTCCGTTGAGTTCCGTCAACTTGGAAAATATACTGAAGCCCGTAACCATGCCCGCAAAGCAGCTTCATTGAAAAAAGGCTGGGGTCGGCCGTATATGCTCATCGGCGACATGTACGCAAAGTCTAGCAGGTCTTGTGGTAGCGATGCGTTTGATGCACAGTTGGCCGTTTTAGCAGCTGTCGATAAATATGCTTATGCCAGGTCTATTGATGATTCTGTGAGAAGTGAGGCCAACAAAAAGATAGGCAGTTACTCTGCTCATAAACCCAAACAAGAAGATGCATTTATGCGAAAGATAAAAAGTGGCGATACACTATCCGTTCCATGCTGGATTGGTGAGACTGTCACAGTAAAGTTTTAGGCTTTGGATTCCATAACATTAAAAGCCCCGTTTCGATTGGTCGGAACGGGGCTTTTTTGTTTTTTTGTGGTTCATCATTGGTCAGGTGGCAGAACAAATCGCATCTGTTTAAATAGGCCGCTTGTTTCCGTTTGAACGCTCTAAAGTTATTTGCACTTTCCTACTAATCTTGGAAAGTCAATAATCCCGAAACCAAAAGTATTCTTTAAAACTACAAACTATGTCATATCGCATTTCAATCATGCTATTAGCATTCGGGATGTTTACCTGTACCCCTAAAACAACAGAGGTGGTGACCGAATCCAAACCTACGACTCCTCGCCCAGAAGTAGTGGATAATCCGTGTGCTACTTTTGAACAAGCTCCTAACCCCGACTTCGCATTGGAAAATTTTGTCCTATACCGCGATTTTTTGAAAACCGAAGAATGGGATCTCGCATTTGGCTATTGGCAAAAAGTATTCAAAGATGCTCCAGCAGCAGATGGCAAAAGAGCAAATATATTCACTGACGGTGTCCGCTTTTATGAGCATTTCATGGAGCAGGACACTTCCAAAAAAGAAGAATACCTCGGAAAGATATTTGACCTGTATGCTAAAATGACAGAGTGCTACCCAGAGGGAGGGTATGCCCAAGGACTAAAAGCGTTCGATTATTTTTTTAAATATCCTGACTTGATTTCCAAAATGGAACAATATAAATTGTTCAAAGAATCGATCAAACTAGATGAAGGTAAGCCTCGGTTTTTTATTCTCAACCCATTTACGGCACTGCTCGTGGATTTGACCTTGGAAGAAAAAATCCCCGTGGAGGAAGCCAAAAAATACCAACAGATGATTATCGCCGCCATTGAAAAAGGGCTGGCGGAATGCAAAGGCGACGGTTGCGAAAGCTGGAACATCATCAACACCTATGCACCTGCTCGGTTAGAAGCGTTAGAATCTATCAAAGGTTTTTATCCTTGCGATTATTACGTTTCCAAATATTACCCTGTTTTTGAAGCTGCCCCAACAGATTGCGAGACGATCAATACCGTTTATAGCCGTTTGCGCTTTGGTGGTTGCGAGACTGCTTCTCCTGAACTACAAGCCCTCAATGCTGCCTATACTACCAACTGTCAAGTTGAGACAGGGCCATCGTGCAACGATATGCTCCGGGAAGGCCAGTACAAGGAAGCAATTGATTGTATGGAAGAAGCGATCACCAAAATGACTGACAATAATGACAAGGCGACCTTTAAGCTCATCATTGCCAAAATTTACTATGCCCATTTGAAAAATTTCTCCAAATCCCGCCAATATGCGCGGGAGGCTGCAAGTTTCCGCGCTCGCTGGGGCGAACCCTATATCCTCATTGGAACATTGTATGCTTCAAGTGGCCCACTGTGTGGTCCTGGCCGTGGATGGGACAGCCAACGGGTGGTGTGGCCAGCCATTGATATGTGGAACAAAGCCAAGTCTGTTGATAAAACTTCAGCACGTGAGGCGAATAGGTTGATTGGTCAATATGCTCAGTATATGCCTGATATGGGTGAAATATTCCAGCGCGGTTTGAAAGAAGGTCAATCTTATTTAGTGCCCTGTTGGATACAGGAAAATACCACGATTAGGGCGAAGAAGTGATAACCCGCCCATTCCCCTCACTGTCCTTTAATGTACACGCCCAAGGATATTCCAAAAAAGAAGAACCAGTCATTTTTGTCAGGATTGCCCCTTTGCTGACCTGGTTGTGGGAATGTCGGCGCGTTAGGTATCACCTCCGGTACGCGGTAAGACAATTGTGCTTGCAGCGATTTTCCCCCATCAGCGGTAGTAGTGCTCTTTGACAAATCAGGGTAAGCCCCACTTACATCGTCAAGGTAATCAGTAAAGGTTTTGCGGAATCCAAATTCTAAACCAAGGCTTCCGTTGTTGTTAATGTTTAGTTTCATACCGGCTCCAAAAGGGATGGCTGGCTGGAAAACGCTGTATTCTATCCCTTCCGTTTTGAACTTGTGCAAGTCGTAAGTCCTGTCGTTCAAACTCGTATGGGGAGTGAAATAAAAAGCCGAAACCCCTAAAAAAAGGTAGGGCGACCCTTTGTAAAAGTCAGATTCAAACGAAAACAAAGAGAATTCGAGGAGTCCGCCCACTTCGTATAATTCTGATTCAAATCTCAGGTTGCGCACCCACAGTCGGCTTTCTACTGTGGAGTGCGCATCATCACCTGAGATAATACCCCTATAACCATAAACTTTTAGACCAAGTCTTTTGGCCAATTTTTTCCTTACATAAATACCTGCGGCAAAATTCATTTCAAGTGGCTCGATCGCCCTTTCCGTGAGGTCTCCGGAATAAGTAGAAATACCAAGGAAAGTCCCAAATTCATCAAATTGTGCATTTGCGGTACTGGGCAACCAAAATGCTAGTAACATCAACCAGTGTAGATTTCTCATTTTCATTACAAATAAATTTTTGAAAGTGAACAATTGGATATGTTCAGCGGGACTTTCTCTGGCAGGGAAAATATGCCAGATTGGATATTAGAATGGGAGCTTAGGCGCGGAATGTGTTTAGAAGAAAACCCTAATACAACTTACTTAGGGAAAGAATGGATGAAACAAAAATAGGACACGCCGAGCATTGGAAATAATGAAAACCACTGAACGGGAACAATCCTGTCCCAAACTGGAATCTTTCCGCTCCAACTCCAGGTCTTTGAATTTTTATTGCCATTCACGCAGCCCACAGGAAAATACTGTTGTATAGGGTGGCATAAAAGAAAGCGCTATTAAGGGGTCCGGGATGAGGAGTCAGAGGCTGAAATAAAATCAAGAAACAAGAGAGGTTGTACTTGATTATCCGGATAAGAATTTTTAAAAAGCAATGACCCCCTGACCCCTCAAACCAAAACGACCAATAAAGGGAATCGCTACCCAGAAGCATTGGCCAGTACAAAATGCGCAATGACGTTTTCTAAACTCGGCCATCCTATCCAGCCTGAAAGGTCAAAACCTGACTGAAAGGGAAACAAACACTGCGAACTAGTATTGCTTCCCATGGCCAAAAGTGGCGATGATAAATGGATGGAAGTAGTGCAGACTGCTGGTGCTAAATAGGATGAGCCAACTTCGGGAGAATTAATAGGAAACGACTGCATCCTGGCCATTGACGACTGGGTAGCATCCTTTTTGACTTGAGAATCTGTGAATTCCCGTTCAGCCTCGTCTTTTTCCCGTTCATTCACAAAAGATAGGATTAGGCCCAAGGCCGCTCTACATTTGCAACATCCATTCTGAAAATAATTGCCACCTAATACCCTTCCCTTTGTTACCTCTATATTTAGAAGTTGTTCACATTTTTCAATTGTCCAATTGAAAGTGAGAAACTATTAGGGCCCAAAAAGAATACAGTTTCTGATTATTGCTGTGCTTTCCGGAGGCTATGGGGTTGGCCTATCCGGATGGCCGGCAAATAGAAATACTTCAATCAAATAACGGTGTAAGAATAATCCCCAATTCAAAGGGTGCATTTTCTTTTATCGCACAAATAAAAATTAATTTATGAAACAAACAACAATTTGGATAGCCTGCATTCTCTTTTATTGCATGTTGGCTATTTCCTGCACAAATTCAGACGACGATGTACTATTGACAAACACGGATATTACGCAAATCATTATCCAGGAAGACGGTTGGAAAGTGTCCTGGTACTGGGATAAGGACAAAGACGAAACTAGCGATTTTTCAGGCTATGTTTTCTTCTTCCGGAACTCAGGAGCTTTTGATGCTGTCCGCAATGGTAATACAACTTCTGGGACATGGCAGGTTGCTTCCAGCAGCGATGGGAGCCAACGCTTGGTACTTACCTCTGGGAGTGCCACCAAACCACTAAAAGATGTGGACGATGACTGGATCATCTTGAATATGATGGATGATAAGATTGAACTGAAAGATGACAACGATGAGCATTTGGAGGAACTGTTTTTTGAGAGGATATAATGGAGTAGATGACCAAATAGCGTTTTCATAATAATAGGGTTTTTAGGTGTTTACGAACCTCTGGTTCTACAGTCCTTGGGCTTTAACATGCAGCCCAGGGCTTTTTTATTTCATTGATAATCAACGAAATATATCCGATTCCCATTCGGCTTTTACAAATGCCCGTTCAGCCAAAAAAAGTGGTTTCGGTCTTTTTTCCGACTCATATTTGTGCCATAATAAAATCAATAATGAAATTCAGTCACGCCATTATATTATTATTTACTGCATTTAATTGTTCTGCCCAATCGAGTCAAAGACCTATTAAAATATGGTACAGTCTCGGCGTAAGTGGAAAGGTTACAGATGAGCTGACAATTAATTTTGGCAGGATGTACAGTTACGATACCGAGCCATATGGCCAAGGTTATTTTCAGAATACGGTTGGCCTATATTATAGATCGTTGAAACATCTGTCTTTCTCCGCTGGATATACACAAACAAACATACTACGGGAGGAAAAACCAAACTTGAAAAAAAACCGGTTTTACGGTGCCGTATCATGGAAAAGCAAGTGGGACATATGGCGTATTTCCAATGCCGTCAAACTGGAAAAACACGGCTCTAAGGAAAAGAAATACAACTACCGGGTCATTTATAGTTTTTATGTCCGGCCAAGGTCGGATTTAATTGTCCCGAAAATCAGACTTACACCTTTTTTCAGCAGTCAGTTTTTTTACAACATTGGTGGCAAGCCTATTTCTCAATACGATATGGAGGGGAACAAGTTGGGCAAGTTTGAGCCAAATGGCTGGCACCGTCTCCGCTTGCGGACGGGGTTTTATATTAAGCCAATCAAACATCTGAAGCTGACATTTTATGGGATTTACCAAAAAGAATTTAATACGGGGTGGGCCGTGAAAAACCATCGGCAGATAAATGTTCAAAACCCAAAATCAGGCAATATATCCCGGGCTTATAAAAATTATTTTGTACTCGGTGTCAGCGCAAAATATTATTTACCTAAAATCGGTAAACTAAAAAAGGAAAGACAAAAAAAGTGATCGAGAGCAAGGGTTTAATGAAATAGACAATAATTAATAAATGCATGCTGAGGAATAAATATTCTCAATTGTTTTACAACTTAAATAAATAAATACAGATATGCTGAACAAGATCAAAAAGAGTCTCATCTGCAAAAACATAACTGATTACACTATTGATGAACTTTTAAAAAACACACATTTACCGAAAGTCGGTGATGTGGCACTTTTCAGGGTAAAAGAGATTGGAAGGCATACTCGCCTGCAAAACTATAAGGGCAAGAATCGCCTGCTTTTTAAAGACGACCTCATGCTTTGCGCATTTGGAAACAGATATGCAACCAATCAGATCGAGGGATATGTGCCCGAAGATATCAAACCTGAATACCATATGTTGGGACAGGGCGGTGTTGTGGGAATCGTGAAATCAATGTGCAAGCCCCTGGAAGAGATCGGTCCTACTACCCTCGAAATGATTGGGTATGCCACAGATAGTTCAGGTGTTGTGGTGAACACCAAAGTCTCCAGGTTTGAACTGGCCAAAACGGCCCGGATGAACAGGAAGAATGCCAAGGTGATCCTTTCGATAGGTTCGGCAATGGACAGTGGAAAGACGACAACAGCAGGCTATCTCTGCCGCGGTCTTGCAATGGCTGGCAAAAAAACAGCTTACATGAAATTGACAGGCACAGTTTATACCAAGGACATGAATTTTGCCCTTGACTGTGGCGCCGATACCTCGATTGATTTTTCGCACCTAGGGTTTCCGTCTACCTATATGTGTGAACTCCCAGAACTTGTGCAATTGTTCCATGCCTTGATGTACGAATTGGGAGCAGCCCAGCCAGAATATGTGATGGTTGAAATTGCTGATGGCCTCCTCCAACGTGAAACCAGGATGCTGTTGGGAAACCGCAAGTTTATGCGCGAAGTAGATGGTGTCATTTTTTCTGCGGGCGACAGCCTTGGCGTTATCAGTGGATTGGGGCTGTTGAAGTCGTGGAACATTTGGCCATTTGCCGTGAGCGGTCTTTTCACCAGCCGCCCGTTGTTGGTGGAAGAGGCACAGGCTGCCTGTCGTTCCGATGTACTTACGCTGGAAGACCTCGAATCGCCTGCTATCCTCCATTATTTTGAGAGAACGATCATGGAACAAGAAAAACCAATAGCAAATGTGGCTTAAAAGGAAAACCTTAGCGCAGTTTTATAGTGAAAATAAAAAGCTGGCATGGCTAACATTTGCCATGAGCTTCACTGCCGGATTGTTGACCATTACAGTACCGGTGGCCATTGGGAAGTATTACGATTTTCTTTTCGGCTACCGTTCCTTCCGGGCACGCATGCTTGATTTTTTGCCATTCGACATCAATGATATTAAGGTCTTCCTGGTTTTTTTTATAGTATTGGTCATCCTAAAAACTATTTTTTCGTTTGCTGAAAAATATTGCACGGGACTATTGGGTGAACAATTCACCTTTTGGATTCGCACCACCCTTTTCCAGCACCAATTGAAAATACCCGTCCAGGATTATGAAAGCAAAGGCATGGGGCGGTACCTCCTGCGCTTTAGCGGCGATTTGAACAGCCTGAAGAATTACTTGACCAAAGGGATCATCCGTTTTGTCAGTGATGCCATGATGCTTACCCTTACTTTGGCCTTGTTGTTCTGGTTGGATTTTAGGTTGGGGCTTTTCATGTTGACCGGGTTGGGGCTTCCGTTGTGGGGGATCATTACTTTCAACAGGAAGCTGTCAAGAGCTACCCGGGCACAGAGGAATTATAAGTCTTCCTTGCTGGCATTTACCAATACTCGGCTGCGGGCCATCCATACCATCCGTTTTTTCAACAAGGAAATCCCAGAACAGGGGAAGTTTGATAAAAAGGCAGAACGAGTATTCGATGCAGGTATCCAGTATCAAAAAGTAACCAGTTTAATCAATGCGCTGATCCCAGGTGTACTATATCTATTGCTGGGTGCTTTGTTTATGTACATCTATTTTTCTGGGCAGGGCCAAGGCACATCTGCTGGCAGCAATATCCTGGTTTTCATTATTCTTTTGCTAACCATTATGCCGGTCATGCAGCGCATGTTGCGCGTAAACGTAGTTTGGGAATTAGGGAATATTTCTTTTGAAAAATTATTAAATGTGTTGAACAGGATTGAAACTGAAAATGTCAGCAATACTATTTTCCGCTACAAAAGTGGTGAGATTAAAATCAAAGAAATGAGTTATGGTTTTGAGTCGGGCCATGCAGTATTTGACAAATTGGTCTTTAATATACCTGGTAGTGGCTTGGCTCTCATAAAGGGCCCTCCCGGCAGCGGTAAAAGTACGCTCATTAAATTGATGGCTGGGCTGTACAAGCCTACATCTGGGAAAATAATCATTGACAAGCAAGACCTGGCCGAAGTAGATGGTAGGTCTTTGAGGAGGAGGATTGCAGTGGTTTCAGACGAAATACCATTGATGGGTGAGACGGTTTTTGAAGCCATTTCATATAGCAGAAAACCTGAAAAACGACTTCCCACGCAGTTTCTCCTTAAATATTTGCAGAACAACAATCCCGACCTGCCACCTCTTTGCCTGGATGATAAAATTGGGGACCTGGGTTGCAATTTGTCCAAAGGGCAACGAAAGCTGCTGGCATTTGCAAGGGCCGTCTTGACCAATAAGAAAATCATTCTCATTGATGAACTGTTTGAGGGCTTGTCCCCCGCTTCCATTCCATTTTGGTCAAAAGAGGTCAGGGAACTGGCCACAGATAAGACCGTTGTGGTTTTCACTTCCCAATGTATCGAGGAGGTATTGATGCCGGATGAGGTTTTTATTTTGCCCAAAAGAAACCTTGACGAGGCTGCACAGGCAACGAGTAGGGTAGCCTGACCATAGGTCTCAAATAGATGAAGAAATCAAAAATATAAGCACCTAATTCAGCCACAATTTATTCCCGTTCAAGGTTTCATTTTAAAATTTCAGGCAGGCGGTGCTTAATTTTGACCTATCCAAAAACAGGCCTATAACCCACCGTAATTACTTATCCCTGTAGCTGTCTATAGTTTTGTTTAAGGTTGAAAAGGCGCTTATTAAGGTCAAATGAAAACCCTAGACAGCTTCCCTGTCCCCTATTCTAACACTGTGTAGTCGCCAATTGAATTTGGCAACCACACTATCCTGAAGACTGATATTTATATTCCCATGAACGTTTGAGCATTTGCTCTATATCCCATTCTATTGCCCTTATACCACATTATGTCGGCTATTATTTTATAAATTCAAATACTGTAACAATGGGTACTACGTTCAGGTGCATCCGCACAGGGAGTTTGTACATCGCCATGTTTTTTCTGGCTGTACAACATGCAAGCGCACAGATCATTTTTGTCAAAAAAAATAGCAATGGGGACGGAAGTTCCTGGCAACAATCTTACGGCCATCTTTCAACTGCTCTTGAAAATGCCCGGTACGGCACCCAAGTATGGGTCGCTGCTGGAAGTTATAATCCCACAGCAGGTGCCGACCGGGACATTTCATTTGTCATCCCCTCCGGCGTGAAAGTGATCGGGGGGTTCAATGGAGTAGAAACCAACTTGGAGGAACGGCAACCTGAGCGGTATCCAACAACTCTCAGTGGCGAAATTGGCCAGACTGGTTTTGCAGACAACTCCTACCATATTGTTCGTTTTGAAAATGCAGACAACAGTACCTTGCTCGATGGATTTACCATTACAGGTGGCAATGCCAACGGGGAAGGAACGGGGAATACCAACAACAGCAAAGGTGGCGGCATTTACAATAACGGACATTCGGGAGCATCAAACCCTATGATCCGAAATTGCCGGTTTGTCAAAAACTTTGGCAGGGATGGTGGAGCTGTTTACAATAATGGGTTGAACGGGGAATGCAGCCCTGTTTTTGAAAACTGCATTTTTTCTGAAAATGAAGCGGGAATGGACGGAGGGGCAATTTTCAACGATAGCCGTGGCAGTGGCCAGTGCAACCCAGTTTTCATGCATTGTATTTTTAAGAGGAATATGGGCACTTATGGTGGTGCCATCTGCCAAGCAACCGATGATACGGCCTGCGCCCTGATACTCGAAAACTGCACGTTTGTTGAAAACGTGGCTTATCTCAGGGGCGGGGCCATTTTTAGCATAGCAGGTTCCGAAAATTGTTTTGTTAAAATAGGGGGCAGTGTTTTCGAAGCCAATTTTCCAGATGAACAAGGTCGGGCATTCACGAATGCCGAAGCAAGAAACGAGGCGTATCGGATCAAGGAATAATTCCAAGAAAAAACCTGTCTGTGTTTCCACGGCGATGGTATTTATGTAGATTTCAAGGGGTGCATTTCAAAATGTCGGTAAGAAGGTAGGCCGGATTTCCCAATCCGGCTGTAAACAGGGCGGATTGGGAAATCCGCACTACGTTTCCACCGACATTTTGTTCAAGTGTGTTTTTATTGCGGAAGCGGAGTGAAATATTGGAACAATATAATGCGGCAAGGATCAAAGAATAAATCCCAGCTCAAAATCGCTCCTTGCCCTTCGACAAATAATTCTGGAATGGCTGTTCTGTCATCAGGCCCGAAACATCGAGAAATTCGACAAATGCCCGCATGATTTCAAATTCCAGTTCCTGCTGGATCAATTCTTTTTTCAGGGTGTTTTCCCGCATTTTCAATAAAGTCTTTGGAGAGGCTTCGGCTATTTTGCTGTATTCTTCCAAGGCATATTCAGCTTGACTATCAGTTAGTTGAAGGCTTACCAAGTCATGTTTCCGCAGCAGGTTGTCCAATTTCTGGGAAAGGCTGGTGTGCCGGGCAACCAGTATGTTTTTGAGGTTTATAAAACGGCTTTCCAATTCAAAGGTTTTGACCTGCAATTCATTGAGGTCGAGACGGGCAGCTCCTTTAAAAGGAATGTCAAATCCCAGCCCGATTGATAAACTTTTGCGGAACGCTGTGGGATCATATCCATATTTAGCTTGGACAAATCCCAGGGAAAATTTATTTTTTGATGCCTCCCATTCGTACTCCATCATACTGTTGTAAATCTTTGCGGACAATAGGTTCAGTTCCCTGTGTTCCGTTGGATCAGGAGATACAAAAGAGGCCAACATGTTTTTTACATCATTGATGTCGATCCATTTACTTGCGGCTATTTCCACATTGCCCTCTTGTTTGATTTTGAGTTGTATTTCCTTTTTGATAGTGCGGAGCGTGTTTTCGAGGTCGAGGATTTTCCGAACGGACTCCTGTTCCTCATCTTCTGCTTCGATAAGGTCGAGGATGTCGAATCCGGGGAGGGAGATGCTTCTTTGGAGCAGGGTCAACCGATCTGAAAAAAGTACTTTCTTTTTCTGTTCTGTTTGCAATAACCTGTTGGAATAAAGATAGCTGACCAATAGGTCGTACCGTTCACGCAAGGCTTTCCCCAGTTCGGCGTTTAGTTCGGTCCCTGCCATGAACCGATTCGTTTCCTGGTATTGCCGCTGCGCTTTGATGGTGCTGAGACTATTTGGGCTGGCACGCAAAACATATTCCTGCTTACGCCAGTCAAATTCATTGGTCTCTGTCCTGATTTCGAGTTTTTCGATCATGGGAAGTTCGTGGGAAATATTGGTCAAAAAGGAGGCTCTCTTTTTTTGGTAGGCCACGTTTTCCTGTGACCGGGCATTGGCTAGGAATGACTGCATGGTAAAGGACTCCTGTCCCGTCCCGTGTATAATGCAAGCAAACAAGAGCGCAATGGTAATTGGCAATTTCATAATGTAGTTTTAAGCTGAGATTGTGAGGTGATAAAAGTCGGGTGTAGATAGACTCTGCTTTATTTTTGGCACATCAGAGGTATCTTATTCCGAGTTGCGGATGAGTACCTATATAAAATAAAATGATACAATTTTGATTTCCAATTGGTTTTAACCCATTGATCGTTAACGTAATAGGTTGAAATTCATTGGGTAGCTTAAACGGTAGGTTATTTATTCCAACCCCCTTGAATGCTCATGCATCACTCCACCCCCTCCTTTAGGTTAGTCGACTGCCGTGCCGAAATTTCAGCAGAGGTCTTTGGCGGTGTGAATGCTTGGAAAACCTTTTTGGAGGGGTCGTTTTCACAGGGGAATAAATTCAGGACGACCCTTTCTTTTTGTAGAAAATTGTTGTCAAAAGGGATTTCGATCAGCACTTCGCGCCCATAGGTTTTGAAAGTTGAGATCTTGCGCAAACGCTCTGGTATTTCCACGATCCTCGACCCCAAGCCGATCACTTTTCCAGTGCAGTTAGTGGCTGGCCTCACGCTTGAATTCACCAACAGGGAATCTCCTTCATTAACATGAAGGATCAAACTTTCCAGGACATAGCCTTTTACCAGCGTGGGGTTTTCTTCGTAAAAAGTGAGCATTGTACTGAATTCAGGTATCTGCTCGCCGATCTTGCAAAAAACAGAGCCTATGACGCCATTGCCAGGCGCGGTGATGGCCAATTTGTCTTCTTCCATTTCAGTAAAGCCCAGTTCTTCCTGCAATTTTTCGATCTGTATTTTGATAGGGTTGTTGGGTGATGCCAGTTCCCGCCTCAACTTGTGCTTTTCCATATCCAAGGGTCTCACAGCCAGTTTCATTTCTTCTTTTAGTCCTTCAATTTTTATTTGGTTTGGACTCCGTCCAGTTTTGTCCTTCGCCTGGGAAATACTTTCAAGGCCCCTTACCAACGACTGATTGATGGACATTTCCGATTCCAATTGTTCGATCTGCGATTTGATTTCGCTTACCTTGGCTGCTTTTTGTGCATCCAAGCCCCTGATGGTAGATTTCAGACCAAGTTCCCATATCTGGTATTGGGACTGGAGTTTGGCTACCTCGTGGTTCAAGGCGCTTTGTTCGAGTTGGAGGCCGGCTCGGGCCACTTCCATGAGCAGTTGCCCTTTATAGACCCTTTCTCCAGGCTGCACATATATTTCGTGAATGGTGACGGAATGTTCCAGCCGTATTTCGGTTTCCTTGTTTTCAGCAAAGCCAAAAAACACAAAGGTTTCGCTACTGTACCGCCAATTGAAAAGAACGAGGGCAATGAATACGGTGGTCACTGCCAAGAAATGAACATTTAAACGTTTCATATTTTTAAACATTTTCTGGAGTATCTTCAAAATTAAGCTTGACGGATTGAATGGATGGCACTTCTACCAATGCAGCGTCCAGCACTCCAACATCTCCATCTTTTATTAATTTTAATTGATATTCATAGGAAATAAATTTTTCGGATACTTCTTCCACTTCACTTACTGTTGCGGAAGGTATTTTTACTGAAACAACCCGATAGCGGGTTTTTGCATATTTGCGGCAAAACCGCCCCAGCACTTCCTCCACCAACGGCAGCGATTCGGACGATCTCGGCAAGTCAAATTTTAGGATTCCGGCAATATTGTCCGCTCGGCTCATGGGACTGTACCTCAAAATAAATGCAATCAGGCAGAACCCGATAGTACCTGTGACACCGATGACGAAGCCATACACCCCACAAGAAATCCCCGCGGCCAAGGCTGCAAATATGAAGGCCATGTTGCGGGGTGTGCGCAAAGTCGTCCGAAAACGGATAATGGCCAAGGCCCCCAGCATTCCCAGGCCCCTTGCCAAGCTGTCACCGATGGCTTGCATGACCGTTGCCGCAACTATGGAAACCAATACCAACGTTTGGAGGTAATTGGTTGGTGTCAGTACTCGTCGGGTCGTCTTCTCATGTGTAAATGCGATCATGGAAGACAACACAAACGAGAGCAGCACAGTGAACAAAATGGTCACGAATGTCGGGTTCTCGGAACTGTTTTGTAGTGATAAGAAATCTATCATTATTGGTCTTTTTGAACACCTGTTTATTTCCGTTTGCCATAGATCATGAACATGAAAAGGGAAAACGGCTGCGTGTCAAATATGAAAAATAAAATTTTAAGGCATATTCTGTTTTGAAAGCTGCAATCCAATGAGTTAAGTAAGGATGAAGTAGGACTAATTTTATAATGAACAGCTAAGTTATTGACTATCAGGTATAGTATGTCCAGGTTTACCTAAACCTTAAACCTCTTCTTTCTGAATGGGAGAAAAACACAAGGGAAGGACTGTTGCAATAGAATATCATTCCTGAGTATGATTTAGAATTCCCATATGGGAGAAAAAAATGGATGGTTTTCCGCCCGGCAAGGGCATTCAAAACATACTTATGATCTTCGGAAATTGTTTGTTATTTCAGCGGTTCTTAATAACTTGTCGTTTCAACATGTTATGAATACAATGTTAAAAGTATGTAAACTTGTTTGGTGGTATTAAAATTTATTACCTGAACGATCATTTATCACATCCGAACGGGAAAGAGTACAGACTGGCGTTCAATAATTGCCTTGAGCCTTAATTAACCAATTAATAAAAAAGCATCATTTCCTCGCCAACTCTGCCTCTGCGGCGATGTAACCGAAAGCTGACCAATAATCGGTTTCCATTATTTTATTGAAAATGGTGTTGGCTCTTGTTGTATCGCCATTGCATAAATACCAATTGCCTACACCATAACCCTGCGTAACAAGGTTGAGCTGATTGTCCAGGGTTTTTTCAGAAAAATCTAGTAATTCTTCTGGCTGTTTCAAACCCTTGTACATCAGGATACGGTTGTAGTAGCCTTCGTTCTCAATGAGTTCCCAATCAGTTGGGATGGAAGTGAGGATGGAATCTGCTTTGCCTGTTTTGTCCATTCGGCGAAGAGTCATGTACCACCAGTCTGCAGTGGCGACTTTGAGGTCAGGGTTGTCCGACCACGCCATGCATTTTTCATAGGCAATTTCAGCTTTTGCGAAATCACCTTTCAGGTAGTAGGCTAAACCAAGGTGGTAATAAATGTTGAAATGCAAGTTGCCCAGTGGCTGATTGAGTTTGTTGGGCAGGCCATCCGGCTCTATTTCGAGGGGGCGGTTTCTTGCCAGTTCGGTTGCTTTTTCAAAATCGGTAATGGCCTTTTCCAATCGCCGGGTCGAGATATATCTATGGCCCCGATGCCGATATAATTCCGGTGAATCGGGGTGCTCCTTCAAGCCCTCTGTAAAAATATCAATGGCTTCCTGATAGCGCCAGAGATAAGCTGTCCGCCTCCCCAACCAAATGATATTATCAAGATCATTTGGGCCAGTATTGAAATTTTGTTGGGCAATATTAAGCAGTGAATCCTTCTTGCTTTTTGAAGCTGCCGACTCCTGGGGAGGTGATAGGGTTTTGTCGGTGAAAGAAATCACGATTGGTGTTTTCCTTTCAGGTGCTTCTGGAGGAGCCTCAGGTGTTGAGCAGGAGGTATAAGCAAATGAAATGAGGAGAGAAAGAAGTAAATTTTTCATTGCGTAAATACAATTTTAACAATGACGGAAACGGGTTTTGCTCCAAGTTACCCCAGGTTATTATGATTTTCATCATTTTTCTGAATTTTATTTCAACTTGGAAAAACAAAATAATTGTTGGCCTCATTAAAGTTGAGGCAGTAGTACTTTTTGCAAAATGGATTTTAACCAAATTCCGCACGGTTTTTGGTTGAAAAATCATTTTTTTTGATCTTTTGAAAATATGTGTAAATAGTTGTAATTCAATGAGTAACCTTTCTTTTTAAATGAAATGTGCCTAATTTTGCATTACTAAAATGTTATGTTCTTTCATTCTGCCAGAATCGCTCATTCAACACTGCCAAATACTAATAGTCGGGTTCAAATAATAAATTGAACTTGTCAGAAATACCAGATTAGCCTAAACAGCTCTAACCAAACAAAATATAATTTTGCGAATTAAAATGCTATCGCTTTTTATGATTAGCATTTTAATTCGACTGTATATTTCCATTATTATCACAAACCACATAGAGCATGTTGGAAATTTCTATTCAGCCAGCCTCCCGGCAGGCAAGTAAGAAGAAATTTATACATGCTCCTGATCCAACAATCATGTTTAAAAAATCTTATTCCAAAACAAAGCCCGTTTGCAAAGTAACTTTCAGTCTTCCATTGCAAGCAGCAACAGATGCAAAAGACGTCCGTGTCTTGGGCGAATTCAATAGCTGGAGCTGGGAAAACGGCTACCAGATGAAAGCTGGAAAAAATGAATTTTCCACGACTGTTGAATTATCTACCGGCAAAGCATACGAATTCCGTTACTTGATCGACAACCACATCTGGGAAAACGATTGGGCTGCTGATGGTTACATAACTTCTCCATTTAATGGCATTACCAATTCTGTAGTTGCTGTTGAGGAAGTTGCAAAAAAGACTAAAACACCAGCCAAGAAAGCAAACGGCAAGCCTGCTCCAGTTGCTAAAACGCAACCAAAAGCAGCACCTGTTGTCAAGAAAGCGCCGGTCCAAAAAGCAGTCACAAAAAATGTTGTGGCAAATAAATTGACTAAAATTGAAGGTATCGGACCAAAGATCGAAGAACTGTTGAAAGATGGTGGTATCGTAACTTTTGCTGACTTGGCCATAGCTAAACCTACTGCTTTGAAAAACATCCTCGAAGCTGCTGGCAAGCGTTACCAAATGCACGATCCAAGTACTTGGGCCGAGCAAGCTAAGTTGGCTGCAAAAAACGATTGGACGACCCTTGAGAAATTGCAGGTTGAATTGAAAGGTGGCAAACGGGGGAAGTAACAGACAATGAATAACGAGTAATGAACAATGAACAATTAGTTCATTACACTATTAGTTTATATTTAAAAACGGCAACCTTGATTCAAGGTCGCCGTTTTTTTTATTCTCAATTCTCAATTCTCAATTCTATCAATTGTACTTCCGCCAAGCTCCGAGTATAAGCCCCGCCAAAGTCATCCCCACCATTTCAAAACCGCCAGTAATCCACGCCAAGCCATAAGGGTTGCCAGCGAACATGTTGCCGGTCATGGTTGGAAGCATATTGAAAGCGAATGCAATCAGCAAACCGATGATGGCTCCTTTCAAAGCTGTTTCTACTTTTAATTGTACAAAGAACCAGGCCAAGGCATAGATTGCTACTATGGTCGAAATGGTATTGGTTATCCAAACGCTGGCCCCTGGCGGGTTGGCTTCTACCGTGGCCATATCCAGACCGACCATTGACATCCACCGCTCTCCGAACAGTGAACCATACCATAGGAATCCCAGTACGATCAGCAATAAAAAGCAAGCCAAGATGGCTAGGTGATTGTAAGTGAGTTGTTTCATGATTTTCCGATTTTTAGTTTGTGAAAAAATTTAATTACGATAAATGGCTGAAATAGAACCATTTACCTGCATGAAGGTCGTGATTTTTATCGAAATACCAAAAAAATGAACAGATCGTGCAGCGAATCCAGGTGTACTCCGATTTAGTAATCAACAATGATTGAACAGATCTGTCTAAATCAGTTTCTAACCAAATAAATTTAATTAAGTGTCCTGGGCTATTAGCCCATGACTTGCAAACCTTTCAAAAATGAAAAATTTAGGAATCTATTGCCTGCTTTTTATCCTAGCGCTCTCTTCTTGCCGCGACAATATCGATGATGTGACCACAACGGAAGACCCGTTTGTCCCACCGATCATTAATTACAATCCCCAAACCCTCCCTGTCAATGGTTCGATCACAGGTTTTGTGGCCGATGAGGCAGGTGAGCCGATCATCAACGCCGATGTGAAAGTTGGCAACGAAACTACCACTACCGATGATTTTGGGCATTTCTTTTTTACCGATATTACCCTTGATACCAATGGCACTGTCGTTTCAGTAAAAAAGGCTGGTTATTTTACTGGATCACGCCGTTTTTACGCAGTGGAAAATGAAACAAACCGTGTGAAAGTTGAAATGTTGTCCAATAGCATTACGGATTCTTTTGATGCTACTTCGGGTGGTATTGTGACCACCCCTGATGGGGCCTCTATCACTTTTTCACCAAATAGCATCAAAAAAACGGATGGTACCATTTACAGTGGGACTGTGAATGTTGCCACAAAATGGCTCGATCCTTCCAACCCTCGTACCCTCGACCAAATGCCCGGCAACTTGCAAGGTGTGAACTCCGAGGTTGAAGAAGTGGTACTTGGTACATATGGCATGATGGCAGTGGAACTGGAAAGCGACGCAGGTGAATCCCTTAATATTTCAGAAGGAAATACTGCGACATTGAATATGCCAGTCCCCGCTTCTTTGCAAGCGAATGCCCCTGCTGAGATTCCGCTTTGGTCGTTCAATGATCAATACGGTATTTGGGTGGAGGAAGGTAAAGCAACTTTGCAAAGTGGTATTTATATTGGGGAAGTTTCCCACTTTTCATTCTGGAATTGCGATTTTCCATACCCGCTGATTACTTTCGAGGCAGTGATAGAAGACGACAACGGAAATCCGCTGCCTAATTATCACGTCGCCATTTCTATTAATACTGCGGCAGGCGCATTTACGGGCTCAGGTTATACTTGCCCCGATGGCTCGATTACTGGCCTCATTCCTGCTGACCAAGACTTGGTTTTGGAAATTTTTGACATCTGTGGAGAAGTAATTTACTCCCAAAATATTGGCCCATTTGCAGATGATGTAAATCTTGGAACTATCACGGTGAATCCAAGTACATTGAACGTGACAACCATTACTGGTGAACTCTTGGATTGTGATGGAGTAAGTGTAGCCGAAGGTGTTGTGATGGTACAATTTAGTGGTCAAACAGTTTATGAATATGTAAGCGGCGCACCTTTTGAAGTTACTTTTAGTACTTGTAGTAGTACGACCGATGTAGATGTTATTGGCGTAGACTTGTCAAACCTGATGCAAAGCGATCCTGTGACCGCAGGTGCAAACGGTACGTATGATGTTGGTGATATTACCGCGTGTGACCAACAACTGACGGATTATATCCTCATCACCGTTGATGATGGTATGAATGTGCCAACGGCGATTTATTCTCCAGCTCAGGTGTATCAGGATTCGACAGTTGCGGGAGGAATTGGTACCAGTTTTAGCTATTTGGACGGTAACAATCCGAACGGCGACATCGTTATTTTCTTCAACGTGGACGGTCTGTCTGCTGGCAATTATGATGGCAGCAACTTCATAGAAGTATTTTCGGACTTTGGCAACAGCTGGTCATTTGGTCAGGGAGAAACCTTTGATACTTTCATTATTGATGAATATGGAGACGTGGGAGACTCGATAATAGGATCATTTGGAGGCACTCTAACAAACTGGGCGGTACAACCTGCGGTGCAGGTCGATGTAACGGGCGAGTTCAATATCATTCGACAATGATATAATTTGTAATTTTGAAAAAAATGAATGCTGGGAATCAAATTTCCAGTATTCATTTTTCTGATAATTTTTTCTCTACCGTACACTTTTTTGAAATTATCAAATACCTCCGATCGGACCGCCGCCTAGGCGATCCGACCGAGCCTTGGAGCAGGTCGCTACAGGAGGAAATGGTGTGTCTGTTCAAAATTGTTCGGTCGGATCGGCTTAGCGCCGGTCCGATCGGGCAATGCCAAACCACTTGTCACAATTGAAAAAGAGGAAATTGAATAATTTTAAAAAAGTGTACGGTAGAGAAATAATTTTTAATGTATAGTGAATCCCAATTTTGCTGACGGAAAAAAAACTGATACAAGATTGCCAAAACGGTATTAAAAAAAGCCAATACCTTTTGGTGAAGCGCTATTCCGGAATGCTCTTGTCCGTATGCCGCCGTTATGCCCGTGACGAAGCGATGGCCAAGGATGTTTTACAGGAGACCCTGATCCGTGTTTTCCAGCATATAAAAAATTACCAAGACACAGGTTCCTTTGAAGCCTGGATGCGCCAAATAGCAGTGCGCCGATCATTGCAATGGCTTGAAAAAAGCAGCTTTAAACACGAATTACAACCTGTGGAAATGCCGGACAATAAATTGGTCGAGCCAGAAATATATGACCGGATGGGTGCAGAAGAAATTATGGATTTGTTACAAGAGTTGCCAACTGGATTCCGTACCGTTTTTAATTTAAATGTTGTGGAAGGATATACCCACCAGGAAATCTCCCATTTACTTGATATAACCGAAAGCACCTCTCGGTCGCAATTGATGCGGGCGAGAAAATTACTGCGAGAAAAATTAATACAACTAAATAAAAGAAGCCGTTATGAAGTGGCAATTGTTCGAAAATAAAATAAAAGAGAAATTGAGTGGTCACCGCACTGGAGTAGATGTGGATGCTTTGTGGAATACCATTGAGCCGGATGTAGATGCTATCAATGCTCAGAACCGCAATAAACGCAGGGGTCTTGTCTGGTTTTTATTTTTTGGCCTTTTGCTGTTGGGCAGTAGTGTTGGTTTTTATTTTTTGAACAATACCGAAAATGAAAAATTGATTAAAAATAGAATAGAAAAAATTGCTGATGGAAATTTATTGAATGATAATAAAGAAGTAACGAGTCCAAATACTGATAGAAATGAAAATAATGAGAAATCAATATTAGCGTTGAAAATATTGGAAAAAGACGATACTGGTGGGGTTTTATATGAATATAATGAAAAACCTAAACAACAGTTGTTTAATGGAATAAATAAACCAAACAATGAAACTATAAACCAAAATCGGACAGAGATAATATTAAATTCAGTTGCCGGAAAAAACACGCTTTTAAATAATCCAAATGGAAAATTAATCAGTGAATCTATTATTATAGAAAATATTCAAAATGTTGATTTAGAAAAAACCCAAGCGCCGATGGTGCGCACTCCTGAATTGATCCAAAAACTGAAAACCGCTCCTCTATCTTTTTTAATTTATGAAAAAGAAATAACTGCCTATTTTACAAAACCAATTTCTCTTGTTGAGACAAAACCAATCATTGAAAATCCTGCTGACCTGGTTTTACCAGAAGAGAAAAGGCATCGAACCTCCAAAAATGCAGTTCGTTTTTCTGTGGGGTTAAATGCTGGAATTAGTTATGCTGACCGTTCATTGGGAGAAGCTGATTCTGTTGGGAATGAATATTTGAAAATAAGGGAAACAACCGAAAAAAGTTTGGAAACCGTGCATTTTGGCTTGCAATTTAATGCTCGCCATAAATCAGGATTTGAAATCACTTCGGGAATTCAATATACCAGGATTACAGAATTGTTTGAAATTGAAAATGAAACGGTCAATACGGATTCTATTCCTGGCATCAAGTATTATGGAGTCAATCCAAATAATGACACGATCCCTGTTTTTGGAATGGTGCCGCATACGACGACGATCCAAAAACACAAGAAATATTACAACCGCTATACCATGTTCGACATTCCTGTGCTGGTGGGCTACCACCATGAAAATGGCAACTGGTCACTTGGTGCACAAGCGGGCATTTTTGCCAATATATCACTGAAGGCAAGCGGTCGGTTCTTAATTGATGAAAGTGAGGATGTAGATATTGAGCCAAACTTCAAATCAAGCGTTGGTCTAAGTTATTATATTGGGTTTTCCGCAGGATATAAATTAAGTGATAATCTCGAAATAAACATTTCTCCATACGTTCGGCACTTTACCAAAAACTTTACCCAACCTTCTTACTCGCTGTCACAGAAATACACCCTGTATGGCATCAATGCGGGCATCAACTATTGGTTTTAGGGTTTGTACATAGGTGACTGGTGATTAGTGATTAGCGATTAGATTCTACTAATCACTAATCACCAGCCATTAATCTCTAATCCCCCTCCCTTTCTTCCTTTCCTGAAAAAATTGTAATTTCACCATCTAAATTTCAATCATTAGGGTTGAAGCAACACAACTATTCCACCAATTGTATTAGCATTGCTTAAACGAAACCGTTCATGCGTAACTCTATTGTAACAACCCTACTGCTATTTGTGTCCATAGCAGCTTTTGGGCAGCCCGATATGGCTCCTGTTCCAGTTGACACATTGCTTCCCGTTGGAATTTTTGACATACTGCAGTCCGATGGTTTTATGGAAATTTCTGTGAAGACAGACATGACCCATCTTCTTGAAAATAAGAAAATCTCAAATGAATATCAGAATGGAAAATTTATGTTTAAAACGGACGACAAGGTTTCTCGAACGCTTCCGGTGAGGGTTAAATGCAGGGGGCGCTATCGCAGGATGAGATGTGATTTCCCTCCGCTTAAGCTCAAATTTAAAAAAAATGACTTAGCTGCCCATGAACTCAATGAATTCAATGAGATAAAACTAGTGACTCATTGCATGAACGAACGAGAAAAAAGTAAAGAACTGGTATTACGTGAATATATCGCTTACAAGTTGTGCAATATATTGACTCCAGGAAGTTTTAGGGTACAGCTGGTGAAAGTCCGATACCTCAATACCAAAAAGAAACCCAAAAAAATAAAAGGATGGGGCATTCTTATCGAAGACTCAGACGAATTGGCCCACCGGATGGGAGGGTCTAAATATGACAAGATGGGTATACCGGCTGAATGTTTTAATACGGAGCAGGAAAAAATAATAGCGCTGTTCAATTATATGATCGGCAACACAGATTGGAGCTGTATGATGTCACGTAACGTTGAATTCATAAAATATTCGGATACGGACATAGCCGTCGTCCCCTATGATTTTGATTTTGCTGGATTGGTGAATGCACCTTATGCGGTAGCTAATGCAGGTTTAGGACAACAAACCATTATGGATAGGGTGTACTTAGGAGAAAAGGCCACAACAGTGGAAATGAGGCCAGTATTCCAACATTTTATTGATAATAAAAATGCTATTTTAACTACAATTGATAATAACAAGTTACTAAAGGTCGAATCAAAAGATGAGATGAAAGCTTATTTGCAAAGCTTTTTTGATATTATCGGAGATGAAGAAACTGCGGTGAAGAAATTATTTCCAGAAAAAAATGAGGAGGGGGATAAGTAGTCGAGGTTAAATAAGATAGTCAATTTATTTATGCACTGTTCCTAAAAACATTTCGGGCCAGAAGGAAGTAAACCGTCTGGCCCGAAATATAATGGAGGAACAATAATATCTCAATCTTCAGTGGATGTCTTTTTCTTGCTGGGTGTGCCAGTTTCAGTGAATTTTTTACCTCCCCAGCGACCCTGCCATTCAACGGTTTTTCCGATAGTTTGATATTTGATGAAAGCCTCTTTAGCGGCTTCTTTTGTATTGCGGTGCATAGTTATATTGTTGGGGATTGTCTTTATAGTAAAGTAATATTTACCCTCTGCGTAATCGAATTTTTTTCCAGATCTCATATTGCTGTTTTTTGTTTAAAAACTATTTTTAGGAATAATAAATACACGTAAGGAATTGGGTTGAAATAACCTGCTCAAATTGGTCAATTTATTTATGGCCGCATTCCTAATGTAATAGGATTACTGAATTATAGTAAGCCCTGTGATTTCCGCTGCTTATAAACTGCTTTTAATACTTCTTTTCTCCGTTTTACAGATGGTTTGGTAAATTCTTTCCTACTCCTCAATTCATTACGGAGTTTGGTATCGCGGTGCTTTCTCCGATAACGTCGTATCGCCTTTTCAATACCTTCCCCACTTTTAACTTCGATTATAAGCATATTAAATAATAAATTTAGCCAGCAGGGCAGATGTCATATTTTATTAAAGGACACCTTGCATAGAATTGCTGAATTAAAGAAAAACAAATGATGGCTTATGGACAGAGAATCTACGAAAACCCACACCCAATAAAAATATGATTTGCTATACCTTTTGAAGACGATTTGCGGAAAGTCAGCCGAACTGGCCAAAAAGGAGAAAACAATTCACACCAAAAATGCAGGATATTCACAAAAAGCTGCTGTGACAACAGTGTTAATTTGCTAATCTGCTCAAAAGCACGGGCGCAAAGGTACGAAAAATCGAGAAATAATGAATTTATAGAGATAGGTAGCTCATTGTCAGTTATTTATGTTGTGCGTTGATGAATTTTGTTGAACGTCAATGAAAGCCAGCTTCTTAGTCAAGGGGCTGTTAGGGCAGTGCTTTTTGCAATTACATCTTGGCTTGTTGGCAGACAGGATTTTACTGCGGGAATGACAAATAAGGCGCAGCAGGTTTTAATTTAAAGTGGTTTAACAATGTCAATAAAATTGAATTACTTTGCCAGCATTATTAATGAATTTATTGAATCCATTTATGAAAAGAACTATAATTTCAATTTTTGTTTTAACTGCTATTTTCTTCCTTTCTTGTTTTTCGGAAAGTGATGACAAATGCAACAGCGGCCCTATTATTATGCCCATCAATCCAAATGGGGATAGCGAGCTGGCGTTGCTAATGCGGGACATTTTTGAAGATGGCATGAAAGCCAAAGAAAAGATTAAGAAAGGTGAAATTCCCGACCTTCTAATCGATTTTGAAAATATCCACACTGCAAATGCCACAGAGCCTGAAAAGGCAGCTTCACCAACATTTAAAGTACATGCCCTGTCGTACATACAGGCTGTGAATGCTTTGAAAAATGCTGATAGAAATAATCTGGAAAAATCCCATACCGACATGGTAGATGCTTGTATGAATTGCCATAAGGCACTTTGCCCAGGGCCGATGGTAAAGATCAAAAAGATGTATTTGGGAGCGCTTGATTGATAGGTTTGTTAATTGGAAATTCCGACTACTTAGGTGATCTTCTTCTCCCAACTTTTGAACAGTTTCCACAACAACCAAATGCAGACCCCCAGCATAATCACATTGGAAGGCACGCCACCATAATAGACACCATTTACACCAAAAAACAAAGGCAATATTATTACTGCCGGAACAAACAATAAGAGATCTCTCATAATGGAGAGCAGACCTGCTTGCTTGGCTTTCCCAATGGCCTGGAACATAGTTGTGCTCATAAAAAACAAAGGGTACAGTGGCAGGGTGGAAATCATCATCCTGAAATTCAAAATATCTGTATTGCTGAGTACCGCATCAGGCAGCATCCATGACAGGACGGTGCCAGGGAAAATCATAATGAGCAACCAGCAACATGCAATGAGCAACGTACTGGATAGTGAGAAAATCTTAAATGCACTTTTTACCCGGGCAAGTTTTTGGGCGCCAAAATTAATCCCTACCACTGGCTGCATGGCCATAGCGAATCCAAACCCCGGAAACAACATCAGTAATAAAATCCGATAGCTTGCCCCCATTAATGCAATGTCCCAATCGCCTCCGTAAATGTCAATCATTTTAAAAACGACGGACTGCTGTACAAAAAACATGATCTGTAACATCATGGCTGAAACGCCAATTTTCAATATTGGGCCCACCATCTTTTTTTCAAGGCTATATGTTTTTAAATCAACCGTGTAATTTGTCTTTTTCCTAAAAAAATAAATTAGGCCAATTAATGTAAATATACCCATTGAAATAACAGTGGCCCATGCAGCACCAGCCACGCCCATATTTAGGACTCCAATAAAAATGGGATTTAAAATAATATTCAAAACGGCAGCGGAAATAGAGTGAGTCATCGCCTCTTTTATTTTCCCTTCAGCCCGGATAAGCATATTCAAGTCAACTGCATAAATCCTGAAAAAGGCGCCAAACAAAGTGATTCGGTAATAGGTGACGCCCATATCTAAAATGTCACCTTCCCCACCAAGCATACCGATCAAATCCCTCGCAAAATAAATCCCAAACAACATCAAAACAGCTGAAACAATAGCTGCAAGGATGGTCACGCTGCCAAAGACCTTTCCTTGTTTCTCTTTGTCGTCTGCACCGATGGCCACACTTAATATGGAGGATCCTCCAACACCGATCATGGCAGACATTCCTGCAGTGATAAAGGTGAGTGGGAATGCAAGTGATACTGCGGCCAACGCATCCTGCCCAGCAAGTTGCCCGACAAACAAGCCGTCAAAGAAAGCGTTGATCCCGTTGATGGACATCCCGATGATGGCAGGCAGGGAGAGCTGGCGCATTAGCCGCCAGATGTCATCTTGAAGTATGGAATTGGTAAGTACGGATTTGTTAGTATTGGCCATAAGAAGGGGCGAAGGTCGGAATCTAATATGAATCTCCGATTTTGTGTTGCAGATGACTTTCATAAAAAGGAGATTTTAGTAAAAATTATACGAGGCGCTTTACTTTGCGGCATGAGGGAGTAGGGAAAAATTAACCTACCCACCCAAACTTGTTCTTTTTGAGGGAGTAGGCAATAAATAAGCTACCCAATTTTGCGAAGTTATTTTTTCTTGTAAAAGTGCTTGAAAAACTAAGAATAGTGGGGCTATGGTTCTTTTTTCAAGTGTTTTTAGAAGGAAAAAGAACGAGCCAAAATGGGTAG
>JAJCYI010000202.1 GCA_029263015.1 Saprospiraceae bacterium
TTAATGATGTAAATAATATCATCATAACATAATTTGACTTTTTCACAACTTGCAAATGTAACTTGATTGTTTAAGTATAATTATTTTCTAATGCGATCAAAATGTCTGTTCTATACTGTACGGTCTGTTAGCACTATGAAAACAATAGCTAAAGCATATATAGAAAAATGAATTGCAGACAATGTTGAAAAATTTAGTTGCAATTCTTGCTTTAACAGTTCTCTTTAGTACTATCGGTGCACAATCCGCATTTGCAGAGCATCCAATTCCAGATGTAATTGCAAATGGAGAGACTCATACTGTATTAATTGATGAGACTATTTTTGATTTAACAATAGAACAAGGTGGAACTTTAATTGTTGTTCCTGGAGTAACATTAACCATAGAAGGGTATGTTGAAAACTATGGAACAATTCAAAATGATGGAATTATTTCTATTAGTGGATTTGGATATTATGAAGGATCTTTTGATGAACTTGGTTTTCCATCAATAACTCAGATTGGTTGTATTGAATGTGGGGGTGGCTTTGGTGAATTAATTAACTTTGGATTAATACAAAACAATGCCAATGCTGAAATTCAAAATATGAATAACTTTTCAAATGCAATTGGCGGTGTAATTGAAAATGCTGGAATCATTGCATATATCGGAGGAGAAGTCCCTTCAACATTTGATGGATTTAGTTTTCCTCCAATAACTAAAACTGGTGGATTCTTCTTTAATTCTAATCATTGGTTAATTCATAATTTTATCGGTGGTCAGATTATTGTAACTTCATCATTTGATAATTTTAGAGTAATTAATAACGAAGGCACAATTGATGTCCAAAACTTTGGTTTCTTTGCAAACTTTGATGGCACTATTTTCAGTTGTACTGGAACTGAACTTGGTAATATTAATGGAAATCAACCTTTAGATCAATGCTATGCCCCTGGTGAAATTCATGGATTAAAATGGAATGATCTAAATGCTGATGGTCTTCAAGATGGTGGTGAACCTGCAGTTTCTGGAATTGAAGTTTGTCTTTATACAGATGATGATGGATTTCGTGGAGAATTATTAGCAGATGGAGTTGTCACTGATATCTTTGGTGTACAAACTGCATTTGCAGGTGTTGGTGAATTTGGATTTGATCCAATAGAATGTGTTCTAACTGATGTAAATGGAGAATATTGGTTCACTGATTTACTGCCTGCATTTTATTATGTTGCAGAAACTTTACCTGATAATCTAATCCAAACATTCCCTAATGATGATGAATGTTCTATTTTTGGTGAAGTCCCAAGCTCCGAAGTATTTGGTTCAACTGCACACTGTTTTGATTTAGTTGAAGAGCCAATTCAAGATGATGTTAATTTTGGAAATATTTTAGCAGCCTCATTACATGGTCAAAAATTAACTGATACTACTGGTGATGGAGTAGGTGATCAACCAAGAGCATTTATTGAAATAAAAGCATGTAAAATCACTCCAACTAATTTAGAATGTTCAACTGACTTTAATGATCCAAACACCTTTAGAACTTTTACAATGCAAGACGATTTTGCAACTCCTGAAGACGAAACAGGGATATTTTGGCTTAATGTTCCTCCAGGTGACTATAGAGTTCAAGAACGTGCACCATTTGGAACATCACAAGTTATTCCAGCTAATGGGGAACCATATTTTGTAACAGTTGCAAGCGGTGATCTAGTTGAAAACTTGGACTTTGTTAATGAAAATATCCCACCTGGTACAATTCAGGGTTCTAAATTCCAAGATCTTAATGGAGATGGAATTAAAGATGTGGGTGAAGATGGAATCTCTGGCATAACATTTTGTTTAACTCCTTCAAACATATGTACTCAGACTAACTTTAATGGTGACTTTACATTCTTTCAAGTCCCAACAGGGCAATATTCTGTAACTGAATCTTTACCATTTGGAACTGTAAATACAACCCCTCTAATTGTTCAAGCAGATGTTATTTCTGGACAAACTACTATAGTCCCACCATTTGGAAATACTGCTCCTATTCCAGCAAATCCTGAAGTTACAGTTGGCCCACTAAATTCATGGGGTTCTGGCGGATTACCATCAGTTTATTGGCAAAATAACATTACAGTTTCTAAAGATACATCATTTGGATTTGATCATTGTGGTGTAGGTATTAGTCCAGATGCTGTTACATTACAACTTGAATTTACTGAAACAAATGAAACTATTCCAATAATTCTTGTACAAGACCCAAATAATCCTGATGTATTCACTACTATTCCTGCATTGGAACCATTTTTCCCAAGACATGGTGTTTTGAACTTAAATTTTGATGTATTCTGTCCTGATAATACAATTGAATTCCAACAAGGTGGTAGCGTCTACATTGATCCAAGTGGTCAAATAACTGATGTTTGTAATGATGAACCAATTACGGGTGCAGATGTTACACTACTCAAAGAATTTCCACCAGGCACTGGTACATTTGTAATTGCAGCAGAATCTGACTATATCCAAGATACTGGTTCTGTTCAGACAACAGGAACTGATGGTAGATATGGTTGGGATACAGTTCCAGGAGTTTACAAAGTATCAGTTAGTGCAGCAGGATTTATCACACAAGAAAGTCCTGAAGTGCCAATTCCTCCACCAGAACTTGAATTAGATTTAGCATTAGAAAGAGTTCTTGGATGTGATGTAACTCCTCCAGTAGTCACAGTCCCAGAAGACATTACGGTGATCACTGATGATCCTAATGGTGTCACAGTAGACTTTGTAGTCACTGCAGTTGATGACTTTGATGGAGATGTAATTCCTGTTTGTAATGCAGCATCTGGTGATTTATTCCCAGTTGCTACTACAACAGTTACGTGTTCTGCAACTGATTCCTCAGAAAATACCTCTGCTGACTCATTCTTTGACATTACAGTAGAATTACAAGCAGATGTTTCATTACAAGAACAAAAAGCAGAGCAAATTGTTACACTTGATGTCTTAATTGATGATGCCTCAAAGAAGACTGCAAAAGAACTTACAAAAGCAGCCAAATCCATTAAAAAAAGCATTGATGATAAACTATGGGAAAATTCTAACACTTTAGATGATGATAAAGGTCACAAAGTCTTTGATGAAGAAAAGAAAGCAGTAAAGAGTTTACTTAAAATTCAAAAGAAAGATTCTAGCGTAGATGTCTCTGGTGTAATTGATATTTTAGTTGAAGTAGACAGACAACTAGCACAAAATGCAATTGATTCTGTTCCAGCTGATACTGGAGATAAAGACGTCGATAAAGAATTAGATAAAGCAAACAAAGCCATGGATAAAGCAGTTGAACAACTAAACAAAGACAAACCAGACAAAGCAATAGACCAATACAAGAAAGCATGGAAGCATGCACTAGAAGCTCTAGAAGAAGCATTAGAGGATGATGACGATGATGATGACGATGATGATGACGATGATGATGACGATGATGATGACGATTAGTCTGATTTAGATAGATAATTCAATTACAACATTCTCTGATAGTGTTTTATCATTTTGGTTCAAGTCTCTATGTGAATTTTGTTATGAGATATAACATACAGGTAGTTATGTATGAAAATTACTATCTTAATTTATGGTACAATGCCCTAAATGTAATACACTGTTAACCAGTAAGGGTTTTCTTAATCGCCATCTTAGATCAATGCATTCATCTGAAAAATTCATATCTGAAATGGATTGATTCTACACTTTTCTTACTTTAGATAATCTACATCTAATCCATTCATTGAATTTTTCATTCCTACTGCGCCCGTTTTGAACCCCAATTAGATGGATGAATCCCACTGGAGTTGAATCTTTCATAAACTCTGAAGGAGAATTATCTAATTGGTTAAAGTTTCTAATTTCAGATGGAAATAATCATGCTCCCATCGGGATTTGAACCCGAGTCTTTGGCTTGAGAAGCCAAAATGCTTAACCGGACTACACTATAGGAGCTTGTTAAAAAACAAATCAAATCATAATTTAAAGGAAATGTTTTGACTTTGAATGAA
>JAJCYI010000203.1 GCA_029263015.1 Saprospiraceae bacterium
CTAAGATAACGTGAGTTCTGGATAATGATCCTTGACAATCAAGAGCTTATGGCGGTTTCAGTCCTTTGATTGTCCCGTTAGGGACGGAACATGGGTAGCAATGCCAAACCAACGGTATTTTTCGTGCCGTAGGTACGTAACATTTTCCACGCTGCGTACCTACGGCACGACGAAAAGCCCCTGCAAATGCTTGGCTACCCATGTTCCGTCCCTAACGGGACAATAAGACTGCTATCCAGAACTTACGTTAAGATATTATCAATTCATAAACCTGAAACGCCTTGGAGGAAGCCTAAAAATGTTTTTTTTCACAGTGTATTAAGTCCCGCCAAAAAGGACTTGATACAATTTCGAATTCCAATGGATTTCAATCCATTTGTCAATTTTTAGATGCCCTAACCTCTTTTTCGATCTCCTTCATAATCTCCCGCACCTTGTTTTTGACTTGCACGGAAAACTCTTTGTTCAGAATCCAGAAATAATAGTTTTTGTCATTGGACAAAATATCCTTGACCGAGTGGCCTGTGTATTTTCCAAAATTAAATATGATATCGCCTTTGTCGTTGTATTTCAACCGATTGGTTACATCGATCGACCTAATGTCCTGGGTGAAATCGTGGAGGGATTGCATGTCGTTGCGGACCGGCTCATTTGTTACGTTGCCATCATCATCAATATGATCCCTGCCTTCATACATTTTCAATTGGCCTTTAAATGCATCGATGGTCGCACGGACATCGGCCATAGCATCATGGGCATTTTCCATTTCTTTGCCGCAATAAAACCGGACGGCGGCGCGCAGGTTGCGGGGCTCCATGCGGTAAAAAATGCGCTGCACATCCACAAAACGTTTGTTGTCCACTTTAAAATCCATACCCACCCTGGCAAATTCTTCCATCAGCAAGGGCACATCAAACCGACTGATATTATACCCACCCAAATCTGAATTTCCAAAGAAGTCGAACAACTGTTGGGCCACCTGGTCAAAAGTAGGCTTGCGGGCCACATCTTTTGGGGTGATGCCATGTATTTTCATGGATTCTTCACCAATGGGTATGCCAGGGTTCACCATCAGTTCCAATTCTTCTGGTGGGCGACCATCTTTGAAATATTTGATGACTGCGATCTGAATGATACGGTCCCGCATTACATTCAGGCCAGTTGATTCAATGTCGAAAAAACAGAGGTCGTTTTCAAGGTTGAAATCCATTTGTTTAGATTTATGAATTATGATTGATGATTGATTTTGAGGTATTCAAAATAAAATACGGATTAGGTAAAAACATTCTGACCTATAAATCATAAATCATCACTTAACAATTAAAAAATCTTCCACGCCAGGCGTGTATTTTACTTTCATTTCGCCGTTTTCGTCGCTGTAAATAAATAAAGCTTCAATGTCTTCCAACTGGCTCGCAAGGGTAAAAGCTTCTTCTATGCCGAGCACCATAAAACCCGTGGCCAGTGCATCGGGGTAAGTACAATTTACACCAAAAACAGAAGCACTCAGCAAGGTTTTTTTCTCAGGGAATCCAGTCATTGGGCTGATGAAATGGCTGTATTTACCTCCACTCACTTCGTAAAAATTGCGGTAATTGCCAGAGGTGGAAACTGACATGTCACGCAATTCTACCACTTGCGTAAATTCATTGACACCAGCATCTGGACTGGGTGTGTTGATCCCGATGGTCCACCAATTTCCGTGTGGGTTTTTGCCTCGAGCCCTCTCTTCCCCGCCGATGTCCACAAGGTAGTTGGCAATGCCGTTTAGTTCCAAAAATTCACTTACTGCATCAATGCCATAGCCTTGCCCCGTACCACCAAAGTCGAGCTGAACAGCCGGGTCGCTTTTGCTGATGATGGCGTAGCCGTTTTTGTCCGTCAGCTTCATTTTATCGAAACCAACGTATTGCATCAAGGAATCAATTTTCAAACTATCCACCTGTGCCACAGGCCGTTTTGGCGTATAACCAAAACCCCAATAATTCACCAAGGACATGACCGTTGGATCAAAGGCATGGCGGGTGCGCTCGTGCGCCACTTTTGCCAAAAGAAAATTGGCGTGAAAATGTCGGTTTCTCACTTTCGGGCAAGTCCTGGGGTCTGATAAGCAGTTGGCGTAATCCTTAAAAAAAAGGCCAAGTTCAAACTCACTTTCCGCTTTGTTTAGTTGAGAAATGGTTGAGTTAGGCTCATAAGTTGAGATTTCATGGTTGATCGCTATCAACAGGGAATCAATCGGTTTCTTGAAATCCCTTTTCAAACTATCCAAATAAGTGACCCGATAATAAGTGCCCATTGTTTTGCCTTCCACCACCAAATAAGTGGGTTCTTCATCCGAAGAACAGGAAGATGCCAGCAGGAGCAGAAAAATTATTTGAATGATTTTATTCATACTTAAAAGACTGGTTGTCAGTCATAACGAAGAATTTATGATTAATGAGTAGCTGCGAAGCCAACAACCATCACTCACAACTCATCAATCACTGGTTCCTCATCTGGGCATCCACGGAATACCAACCTGGGCCAGCAATGCCGATCGACAAAAAGGCCATTAGGTATATGAGCGCCTTTTCAATGTTACTAAATGGATCATCAACATGCACGACAAAGATGCCCACCAGCATGGTAATAATCAGAGGAACAACAGCCCATCTGGTAAACAATCCCAGCACTACCAATCCTGCGCACAGAAACTCGGCAAAGGTGGTTAGCCCTAAAGATACTGGCGCTCCCAAACCAATCGGGTCTGCAAATTTCGTGGGATCGGTGAATAACTTTATCAGCTTGCCCCAGCCATGGTTAATGATGATCAAGCCACCAAAAGTGACCCGCAGGAGCAATAAGGCAATGTCAGTATTTTTTGAATGCATATTGTAGGTTCGTTTATCGTTAATCATTATTATTCAAAAGCCCTTCTGCGGAAGCCTCTTCGGTAGCGCCATGCAGCTGGACTGGGGATGGTTTTCTACGGAGTTTCATATTTAAAAATTCCACCAGCAACGAGAAAGCAATGGCAAAATAAAGATACCCTTTTGGCACGGCACCCACTTCTGAACCAGCTATTGTCAAGTGGGCCATATGTGCCCCTTCCACGATCAGCATGAAGCCGATCAGTATCAAAAATGCCAGCCCCAGCATCTGGATAGTTGGGTGCTGGTTTACAAAACGACCAACGGGGACAGCGAACATCATCATTATCAGGACAGAAACAACTACTGCAAGAATCATAATTACTAATGCGCCGCTCACTCCTGTTGTCATGCCTACTGCGGTTAAAATGGAGTCAAAGGAAAAAACGATGTTGATGATGGTGATTTGCAAAATAACATTCTGGAGCGAAGCATATTTCTTCTTACCTCCCTCTTCGTGGTGATCTTCCCCCCCTTCCAGTTTGTGGTGGATTTCGGAGGTACTTTTATATAAAAGGAATATCCCTCCAGCGATCAGGATGAGGCTTTGGCCAGAGAAGCCAGCGTGCAACCAATCCCCTTTTATATTGAGCCAGGGTTCACTCATGGCTACTATCGCTGAGATTCCAAACAGCAACAAAATCCGCAATACCATAGCCAATACGAGGCCGACGTTGGTTGCTTTTTTTTGTTGGTTCTCCGGCAATTTATTGGCAGCAATAGAGATGAAAATAATATTGTCGATACCAAGGACAATCTCAAGGAAGGTCAATGTGAGTAGGCTCATCCAAACTTCAGGACTCGCCAAGTTGGGCATTATCAATTCCATAAACTTGTTTGCTGGTTTCTGGTTCGGGGTTCTTTGTTTTTGGTTCTTGATTCCTACGTGGCCGAAATAACCCCGAACCAAGTACCATCGAAGCTGCAAGTTTACGAAAAATGGGTTTCAAACTTTTAAGTTCTAACCGAAGATTGATCCAAGCCAATTTTTCGAATCGGTTCGAGGTCAAATGCCTTTTTTTAGTTTTCACCAAAAACAACCATTAACCTCAATTCAACTCAAAGCAAACACTCCAGTGAAGAGATTTCATTTCTTAAATTTCAGTATCCTGTCCAATGTATCTTTCGTTTGAAGAATCTCAATTTTGGATGCTTCAAAAACTATTTTATTTCCATCAATGACTGCATTCGGGTCGTTGGAAAAAATTATATCGCCTGGTGCATAAACAATTGTCGTAACACTCCCCACGAATAGCATTTCCAAAAAAATTGGCACTTGTTTCTTTTCTCCATTTTTTGTTGCAGCTCTTTCGAACATTTTGGTAACCATGCTATCTCGAGCCATTTTTTTGGCCAGGTCGGAATGAGGGATTCGGATGATCTGGGATTTCATGTCAATCGAATATTTAGGAAAAAAATCTTCACTACCATCAAATTTCTTTTTCTCCATTGCAGCTTTTGTCACGTCCACCTTCAAGGAATCGAATTGGGAAAAGGTCTGGAGTAGTTTTTTTTCACTTTCAAATTCAACTTTTAGTGAAAACCCTGATGACTGCTCCTTAAAATTTGATCCAACTTTAATGGTAACATTCTTCAAAAGATTGAACCTATCTCTCCCAACTTTCAAAGAGTCGGGCAGTTGATGGTAAACATTAATCACTGTGTCTTTAGATTCCGCTTTATACAGCTCTGATACGAGATTGTAAGCAAGCGTTTTGGTACTATCTTGATCGGCATTGTCTTTGGCCGATTGCAAAAAAAGGTCAACAGGCTTTGAAATATCGAACGACGATTCGAGGTAACCAGAGCCATCTTTATTTAGTGAAATAACTTGATGATTTGGCTCACAAGCATAAATGAAAAATAACAAGAAGAGTGGGAAAAAGGACTTATTCATTCAATAAGGGTATTTGGTGAAAAATGATTTAAGATCAGGAAGTGATTTAAAATCAGGAAGTTAGAATAGTCCCGAAATTATTTTACAAGAATTTGGATGAAACAGCTTTTTCCCTATATTACCGAATACTGCCGAGAATATTCAACCCCAAATGCTCGGATTCCATTGGGATATAATTTGGCTTAAACTTTTTGACTTACTTTACAAAATCAACCACCATTTCCACCACTTTTGGGTGTTTCATCACTTTGAAATGCCCCATGCCCTGGGTTACGATCAAGTTTACCGAATCCCATCTTTCGACAATCCGCTCTGCCGATTCAAATGGGACTGATTTGTCAAATTTGTCATGAACAACAAGGATGGATTGCACATTTGCTTTGCCCAGAGTCGATTCCATATCTGCCATTTCAAAAGTTAGGTTGTTGGAACGTTTGCTCACTATTTTTTTGAAATGCTCAAATGCAGCGGGAGGGACATTCATAAATCCCATGGCCTCTTTCATTACCATTTTTGTATTGGAAGGCACTCCGATCAGTACCAATTTTTCAAGTTCGATTGAGCGGTCAAGGTGGGTCAGTGCAAAAACGGTCGTCGCACCTCCGAATGAATGTGTAATGATGCTTGTTACTCCGCCAAGTTGATTGATGACAGCACGGATCGCCCCAGCAAATTCCAAAAATGTAGTGCGCTTACCACCCGAATTGCCATGTGCTGGCCCGTCGAAGGCCACGACCCGATAACCTGCCGCTACCAATCTTGGAACAAAACTTCTCAATGCGGTGCCCCTCGATTCCCAACCGTGTACCAGTAATATTGTTTTTTCGCCGTGTCCCCATTCATAAGCTTTCAAAATGATCTTGCCATACAGGATTTCAAAAAGACGGGCACTTTCCAAAACCTCATCGGACTTGCGGTGGACAGCCCGAATGCGGGGCTGCGTGAAAAGGCGGTAAGCGATCTCCCCCGCTTTTTTAGGGTAAACCCTTCCAAGGGTATTGAATGCAAACCGGACCAATTGCAATTGCAATGGGTAAACTGGTTTTGGTTCGGGTAGGGTTTCCAATTGGAAATGGGGCAGCACTTCGATGAATTTTGAATCTATCATAATGGAGCAAATGTATTATTTGGGTGATTGTAATGTCTTTTGAAAATCGACATTATTATTTATTATAAACTAATCGGTCTATTTATTTAAATTTGAGTTCATCTATCATTTTGAGCAGTTGCCTCGACGTGACCTCAAATGGCACCATGCTCTCCTTAACCCTTGACAACATGATGCCACCTTCTATAATTGCAATAAACAATGTGGCGAATTCATGGGGGTCAACATTTGGGTGTATTTCATCATTCTCTATTCCTTTATCAATGGTTCGAACGATCCTTCGATGCCATTCATTGATAGCATGAAATACTTCTTCTTTCAAGAATGGATGATTATTGTCAGCTTCGATGGCGGTATTCTGTATTGGGCAACCACCTTCCACTGGTGGGTTTAGCACTCTTTCTTTATAAAAATAAACAACAGTTTTCAACTTGTCCACCGCATTGTCAATCACTTTGGTCCGCTTGCCTATTTCTTGATAAACTTTTTGTACTGCATGTTCGAAAGCAGCTATGGCTATCTCTTCTTTCACTCCGTTCTTATTAAGGCCATTTCTTTTGAAATTACCATAGATGCCACCTTTTGACATGTCGGTAGCCTTCATAATATCTGACATGGACGTGCCATTGAAACCTTTCCGATTGAATAAAATAGCCGCTTTTTCTATAATGAACTGACGGGTTTGTTCTGATTTTTTCATTTCAAATGTGAAAATTTTGTCAAAAATAAACCAACCGGTCTTTTATTTCAAACTTATTTGCACATTTTTTTTGACGAGTATAAAAGGTGACACCTTTCTCAAAGGTGTCACCTTTGGGCAGTTTCCGAAAAAAACAGGAATTGGAATTTAGGCTTTTTGAATTGGTGTCGCTTTTTTTATCAGCAAGTCTATTACATTTGCCGCCAATATGTCCAAACGCAACAAAATCTATCTATTAACTGGCGCCAACCTCGGTGACCGGTTTGGAACATTGGAGCAAGCGAACCAGCATTTGGAGGAACGAGTGGGCAATATTTTGAAAGCTTCCCATTTTTATGAAACGGCACCTTGGGGCGAGGTCGATCAACCCAACTACCTCAACCAAGCACTCGAATTGGAAACGGCCCTGTCGCCAAGGCAACTACTTTCTGTTGTTCTGGAAATCGAAAAAGAACTTGGTAGGACAAGGCGTAGAAAATGGGAAGCGAGGGTCATTGATATCGACATCCTTTTTTATACCAATAAAATAGTGGATGTTCAAGAATTGACTATTCCGCACCCTCACCTCCACCGTCGGAACTTCGTGCTGGTGCCCATGCTGGAAATAGCCCCGTATAAAAAACACCCCATTTTCAAAAAGACCATCGAAGAACTCTACCTCGAATCGGTTGATACATTAGATGTGTTTATTGTTGATGAAGTGAGTAGTATGCAGTGAACAACAGTAGGCAGTGAACAGTGAATAAAGGGCTGCAAGAATCAAACCCCGAACCAAGAACCCCGAACCAAAAACCGAACTCAAATAATGAGAAACTTTCCACATAATTTCATTGCCATTGAGGGCAATATTGGCGCAGGGAAAACGACCCTGTGCAAGATGATAGAGGCTGAACATGATTGTCGGCTGATACTTGAGCAGTTCACAGACAATCCTTTTTTGCCCCCATTTTACAAGAACCCTGAGCGGTATGCCTTTCCAGTCGAGCTGTTTTTTATGACGGAACGGCATAAGCAATTGCAACAAACACTATCGCAAAGGGAGCTTTTTCCGCAGTTAATCCTTTCGGATTATTTTTTCATAAAAACACTCCTGTTCGCCAAAAACAACTTGAACAGTGAGGAATTCCGATTGTTCCAGAGGTTATTTCATACCCTAAACGCTACCTTTTCAACTCCCGACCTACTGGTGTACCTGCACCGTGACATAGATGATATTTTTAACAATATCAACAAGCGCGGACGGGATATCGAAAAGGACATCCGGCCAGACTATCTACAATCATTGCAAGAAGCCTATTTCAATTATTTTAAAACGGAAAAGGATTTTCCCATCCTTATTATTGATGTGACTGGGGTAGATTTCCAGGACGACAGAACAACCTATGAGCAGATTACAGGCTTGATGAATAGATCCTATTCAAAAGGTGTGCACAGGGCAGCTGTTGCGGTACAGGGGTAACTTGTATGAGTTATGAGTTGGTGAGTTATGAGTTTTGAGTACAAGCAGTCAACCCTGTAATTTCTGGAAATCGTTACAAAATAAAAATGATCTATGACTGCTCACTGCCAACTGCCAACTACCTACTGAAAACTACCGCTTCCTCACCACAAAGCCCTTCCCGACCGAATATCTGGAATTGTTGAAAAGCTTGTCGTCCAACCAAATGACGGCATCGGTCAATTTCACGAATAAGGGTTCTTTTGTAGATGGGCGTAATTTGACCATTTTTTCTTTTTCACCAGAAATATTCCCTGCGTTTTCTTTGAACAGTTTTTGGATCAGCCCAGTCCAATACATTTCCAGGAAAGCAATAAGGTATCCACTCAAGTTTTTTTCTTCTAAAACTTCCAATCCGTATTCTTCTGCCCAAGACTTAAACGACTCAGGGTCAACCAGATATTCGTGGCCAAAGGCATATGCACCTTGTGGGATTGCCCGTCTGCCCAAAAGCCTATTGATGGGGTCATAGGTCCAGGGGAAATTGATCTGGGGGAAAGTGATGAACGCCATGCCACTTGGTTGCAGCACCCTGGCAATCTCTTCAGTCATCCTTTTGGGCTTGCCGACATGCTCCATCACGTCAACGGAAGTGAGTAGGTTGAACGAATTTTCGGGAAAGGAAAGGTTGAGTGCATCCTCGACCCGATAAGTCAGGTTTTGGATATGGGCATTCATTTTCTCAGAGAAAGCCACGTCGTTTTCGTTGATGTCGCAAGCAGTCAGTTGCCCACTTTTTGAAGCGATCATGGGGTCGTAATCACCCTCGCCCGTGCCAAGATTGAGTGCATCTTTAAAATGACCTGATTGGCCATATTCGGCTAGTCTTCGGCGGATAAAAAGATAGCGGTTTCGGTATGTAGGAAAAAGTAGTTTATAATTCATTTGTTGAATTGAAAATTGAAAATTGAAAATTGAAAACTGAAAATTGAAAATTGAAAATTCTCAATTCAAAACTTCGTCATCGCCTGACGGACCTGCTGTGCCCTTTGAGTGTCGCCTTGTTGCTCATATATTTTGGCCAGCAGTTCATACGCAGGCTTGAAACGAGGGCTGATCCTGATTGCATTTTGCACGTTTTCCAATGCTCCGCTAACATCTTTGCGTTGGTTTTGGATAAGGGCAAGGTAATAATAAGCCGTTCCAAAATCCTTTTCAATTTCGATTGCCTTGCGGAAATCGGCCTCTGCGCTGTTGGTATCGCCGCTGTTCATGAAGGCGATGCCCCGGTAGAATATTGCACTTGTGTTGTTGGGTGCTACTTTCAGCATATTTTCGGCAGCGGACTTGGCTGCCGAAAAATTGCCCAGGTTGATGTAGCACATCGACAATTTCATCCAAGCCAGTTCATTATCAGGGTATTGGTTGGTTTCTTCCTCAAATGAGGTAGCAGCAGCTTGGTAATCTTTCTTTTTGAATGCCTCCTCGCCGGTGAATGCTGCACCGCCGCCTTTTTCAATGGCCAGCAATGGGACGCCATTCGCCGAAACGGTGTGTATGCCGCGGGAATTTGGCCAAGAGCCTCCTTTCAGATGTGGACCTTTGATGTAACGGGACGGGAAAATCCCATAGTCCCAATTTTTGTCATACCGGTTGTTGAAGCGGGTGTAGCTAAGTTTCACTTTATCTCCATATTTTTTCCCAACCGCTGCTTTCACGCAATGGTAAAATGAGGAAGTGATGGTGACCTGCTCAGTCATATTTTCACTCAGGATCCCCTCATCTTCCATCCAATCGATGGCTTGTTTTACGCTTATGCCCCAATAATCCGTTTCGTAATTTCCATAAGCACCACTGATGCCACCACTTAAAGGGTTGAAATAGGTATAGGGGAATGCTGTGTTGCGGGCAATGAAAATAGCTGGCTCAAGTGCCATCAGGCCGACTATGGCATAAATCGCATATTTGCCGTTTTTATTTTCTCGGAACAACTTCTCGATATGGATGAAGAACAAGGCGGCCATCGCCACCATGGTTGGATAAACAAATGTGAGGTGACGCCAGCCGTCGTGCAGGACGGAGTCTTTGTAAATAACATAAAACACTGGGAATATGGCCGCAAACAAAGCAATAAACACCGGCACAGGAGCGTATTGCTTGGTTATTTTACGGAAAAAAACAAGGCTGCCAACAAAGCCCAACAGCGTGAACAATGGGATCGTCCGCCAAATCCATTGGAGGGCGTAGTCCCAGGGCGTATCGTCCGACATGATGTTTTGTCCATCGAACAATACCCTGATCTTGACCGCCAGTTTTTCAAAAGCGCCCAACGCCTCAAATGGGTTGCTGAAAGGTGCTTGCATGGCATACGGCCAAAATAGGACAGCCACCAAAAGCCCAACTATTGAAATCCCGATTACGTGGGCAGCGTATGAGCCAACCGTTTTTACGTCACTAAGCCCACCGATCCCTTTTTTCGTTAAAAAATCGAGCCCCGCATATAGGCCAAGAATGCCAACAAGCATGAACCCGCCAGCCCTAGTAGCAATGGCCAGTGCCATACCCAAAGTGACTCCGAGTGCCAACTTCCAGTTGAATTTTGGCAACTCCTTGAACATCCTGCTCATATAATATATACTAGCAATGTACCCTAATGCAAAAGGTATATCCTTTGGGTTCATCAAAGTATGTCCGAGGAAACGGGGAGAAAGGAACATGAACACCAATGTCAGAATCCCCGCTCGCCAACCTGCAATTTCTTTGACAAAAAGAGCGGTAAAAAGCATAGCCAAAAAGCCGAGGATTGCATTGAAAAAGTGTCGCACATTATGATAGCCAGCGTCAGTTACGGTCAGCCCAAAAGCTTTATTGGTAAATCCGGTCACTGTATCGAAGAAGCCACCATAATAATGCATGTTTCCCTTTTGGATGTAAAGGGCTGAGGTGTCGGTACCCATGGTGGAGTAATAATTGACGAGTTTTTCGGAGTAATCGTTCTGGTATTCATCGTCACCATTGATGCCACTGCCAAGTGCCAAAAAGATGGTTGCTAGCAAAAAAACGCCGCTCAGGGCAAAGAATATTTTTTTATATAAAGGATCGTGATCTGTGGCGACAGATGGGCGGTTGAGCCATACAGAAGGATTGTACTCTTTTCGTTTTTTCTTTTGAGAAACGGGAGAAACTTTTCTTGGCTGTTTTCTTGCCGATTTTTTCTTGCTCATTATTTGGTTGCTGATACGTGGAAACTTAGCGATTGTTTGGTCGAAAAATGGAGGCTTTTGGTTTCAGGCCGCAAGTTAGGAAAGTTCGGGGTTAGGGATAGAGCTAGGAAGTTGATGTTAGTTTTCAAAAATATTAATTTCAAAGAATTCCAGCTTATATCTTTATAGCCAAATCAATACACATAACAATAAAAAATATGTATTTTTCGTAAGGAACATCGTCTTTTCTAACTCGTTCAACCAGTCATCTCTCCTTCTTCCCTATTAAAATAGATTTTCTTTCCTCCTTAACTATCTCAATAAATAGATCGCCAACTGACTTTCTAGGCGAGCATTCAGACATTCCATGAAAATGAGGAGCCGGTTCAACCCGATCCTAAAAATGACTGTCAACGTTTTAACTAAAAACACCAAGAAAAAACTGCTAGGGCTGGGATGTTCAACCTTTGGTGGTAGCAAAAGCAAAAAAACCGCACTTCGGACATTAGATGCTGCTTTCGACCTTGGAGTCAATTATTTTGATACTGCCAGGTCTTATGGCTATGGCCAGGCAGAGTCCATAATAGGGCAATTCTTAAAAGGAAAAAGGAACCAAGTCACGGTAACATCAAAATTTGGTATCTCACCGCCAAAGCCATTTCCGTTTATGTCGCAGGTGAAAGATGCGGTGCGGTTTGTCAAAAATATTGCTCCGGGCATTTCAAACAGGGTCATCAATTCCTATTCGGTCAGCCATGTGGACAGGCCGGTCATCACTCCAAGATTGGCCATCCAGTCCCTTGAAAAAAGTCTCCGGGAATTGGGGACAGACTATCTGGATTTTTACTTGCTGCATGACTGCCCTTACGACGTAGCCTCGAACGAAGACGTTTGCAATGCCCTTGAAAAAGCAAAAAAGGCTGGGATGATTTTGGGCTGGGGTGCAACCTGCGAAAACCCTGATGAGCTGTCCAAATATTTTCAAAATGAAAACCCTTTTAACATGGTGCAGTTTCCGTATTCACTTGGCAACCCACATTTGGATAGCAGTTCCCATCAACTAATCAAAGTTATCTTCTCGATCATGGGGCAAAGGGCTGGGCTAATGGAGCCTCCTCAGTCGTTTTTTGACCAACTTTATGTCAATCAACGAACCCCAGGGTTGGTCAGCAACCTCCAAGAAGCATGGCTTTTTATCGCGAGCAGGGAGCTTGATAATGGCGTTGTTCTTTGTAGCATGACGCAGCAACATCACATCGAACGGAATATTGCAATTCTGAACGAACCTAGTATTCCTGAGGGAGCATTTATTGATATGCAGCGGAGCGTATTGGAAAAAAGCAACCCCACAGTCCAGTTGCCTGTTACGACGTTACAACCGAGTTCGTTGTAAAGAATGGTTTCGTTTGTGGCGCTCAATTCCGAGATGTAACAGCTTGTCAATCAAGTCTGTATAGTTCAATCCACCGGCTTCCCATAGTTTAGGGTACATGCTGATGTTGGTAAATCCAGGCAGTGTGTTTGGTTCATTTACATAGACCTCGTCATCATTTTCCAAAAATACGTCCATGCGGGAAAGGCCCTCCAAACCGAGTGCCTTGAAAGCTTTCAATGCTGTTAGTTGGATGTTTTTTAATGCTCTTTCACCAATCCCTTTGGCAGGGATCACCACCTTGGCGGCATCTGGCGAAATGTATTTACTTTCATAATCATAAAAGCCTGATTCCATAACAATTTCCCCAACTCCACTGACCGACAAGTCGTTCATGTTCCCTAAAACAGCTGTCTCGATTTCACGTCCTGACATGCCTTGTTCCACGAGTATTTTAATGTCGAATTTGAATGCCAGCCCAATGGCTGCTATCAATTCTTTTTCGTTTTCGGCTTTACTTACCCCGACGCTGCTTCCCATGTTGGCTGGTTTCACAAAAAGTGGGAAACCCAATTCTTCCACGATTTCTTTGATGTTGGGTTTTTCGTGCTTCAAAAGCGTTACCCAGGGAGCAACCAAGATTCCGGCATCCCGCAAAATCCTTTTTGAAAAATCTTTGTCCATGCCCACCGATGAACCAAGCGTATCTGCCCCAACGAATGGCAAATCCAGCACTGCCAACAAGCCTTGTAAAGTGCCATCCTCTCCAAACGGTCCATGAATGATATTGAACACTACATCTATTTTGGGGAATAGCTCCTCGCCGGATTTGTAAGCAATCACCTGCCTATTTCCAGGGTTCAGCACCAAGCCCTTTCCCTCTTGTCCTTCAATGCTTTGGGCTTTTTGGAAAACATCAACAGGCAAGTGCCGCCATGTCCCATTGCGGGCGACACCGATCACCTCAACATGGTACTTCCCCTTGTTGATGGCATTGTAGATGTTGCGGGCGGAGTTGAGGGAGACCTCGTGCTCAGGGGATACGCCTCCGGTGAGGAGGGCTACTGTTGTTTTAGGCATATGTTTTTTCGATGTATAGACTTACCGCTAGCGCAGGACTGTGTCGTGTGCTTCCATACCTATAAGGAAAATATTAGAGGTACAGGACACAGTCCTGCACCAGCAGCACAAAATAGTACTAATTTCAAAAACAATATTATTCCCTCAAAAAGAATAATTCTTCATTCTCGTCTAATTTACAAATGACTGATGGCTCGTTCATGTTTTTATCCAATTGGCGGTATTTTACCACATGGTCAACGCCGATGATGACAGCAGAACTTATTTCTCCAAAATGGTTTGGGTAAGGAGCATTACTGATATTGGCGCTTGTGGAGACCAATGGTTTTCCAAAATTTTCGATCAACTGTTGGCAAAATGGATCTTTTGGAATCCGGATGGCCACACTACCGTCCATGCTAGTTGCGTTCTTAGCAAGATTAATAGCGTTTTCATAAATAATGGTTAGAGGCCGCTCATGGTATTGCAAAAGCGTTTCTAGACGGGGATGGGTCCACGTCACATATTTTTTCAACATTTCAATGGAGGAGACAAGGATGACAAAAGGATTGGAAGGGTCTCGCTGTTTGAGGGAAATAACCTTGTCGATGGCATCTTCATTGGTGGCATCGCAACCGATGCCCCAAATAGTATCGGTAGGGTAGAGGATGGTTCCTCCAGTTTCGAGGTAGGCTAAAATTGGTTCTAATTCGTAATTGTGGACCATATAATTGGTCGGGTTTGTAAATGTGTGCATAGGTGTTTATACGTGTTTTCATTGATTCCTTGTTTCATGGCTTCCCTGAATCATTGTGAAATAATAGACTTGTTCGCAAATAAGCATTTTGAATCTGAAAAAACCTTTTTCTGGCTATCATCTTATTTTTTCTCGTCCATAACTACGGCTATACACTCAAAAAAATAATCCGACAGACAAAAAAATCTAATTTCCATATCCTAAAATCTTATTTACGAACAAGTCTAATGGTATCGACGAGACCAATACGAAAAGGAATTGTTGTCTAAATTGCAGTTTGGGGAAATGTCCCTTCAATAACTTTGGCTGCAAAACTGTTTGTTCTATTTTGGAGTTTGTAAATTGGGTGGTTTAATTTCATTCTTGATAATAAGAAATTCCATACAAGTCCAAGTAGGTTGTCTAAACTGGTTTTTTTTCAATACTATTGTTTTCACAAAAGAAATTTGTACGGGCATTCAGGTGGCAAAATTAGGTGAAACAACATTATTTTATTCCCAAAGAAATGAGGTTTAAATAAAGTGTGCAAGTAGGCAAAATATTTTTGTGTCATTCAAGGCGTCAAAACGGGCGTTATGCCGGGAATAAAAACCGATTTGACAGCAAAGAGTAGCGCAAAAAAAATAAAGCATAGTTGTACGTTTTATCTAGGACTCATTCTCTAAACCCAAAATCCGACTTTAAAGATAAAATATGTCAGGTACGAACAAGCAGACCCGGGTGTTATTTTTCCTATTGGCATTGCTCTTTCTGTCAATGCAAGCTCATGCCGCACACATTATTGGTGGCGATATCACGTATAGATGTTTTAATCAAGGCAGTTATCGGTTTACACTTAAACTTTACCGAGACTGTTTTGGTGGTGGGGCGCCATTCGATTCTGCACCCGGTGCGCCATTTGCTGGAACGGTGACTGTTTACCAGGGCAATTCTTCTGTACCGATGGTAATTAATGGAAGTAGTAGTGTTTCGTTGCCTCCGCCTGTCATTACCCACGTACAGCCAAACCTTAGCAACCCGTGCCTCGACCCTCCAGACGATGTTTGCGTGGAAGAAGGCGTATATACATTTGATCTGGATTTGCCGGTGAGTGCTCAAAGTTATCACATTGTTTACCAGCGCTGCTGCCGCAATGGCACAATCACCAACATCAACAATCCAGGAGGGACTGGTGAAACATTTTACATCCAACTTACTCCTGCCGCACAGCAATTCTGCAACGACAGTCCTGTATTCGAGGACTTTCCACCAATCGTGATCTGTGCAGGTGAACCAATTGATTTTGACCATTCTGCCACCGATGCCAATGGCGATGTATTGGTGTATGAACTTTGCCGCCCATTCACAGGTGGCGGGCCGAATACTCAAAATGCTACTGCCCCAGGTGGCGTGGCGCCAGACCCCGATTTGCCTCCTCCATATACGTCAGTCTCTTTCATCAACCCTCCGTTCAATTTCAATTTTCCGTTAAGTGCGGACCCTGCTTTGGCTATAAATGCCAATACAGGGTTTATGACTGGCGTACCAAATGGCTTAGGGCAGTATGTGGTGGGTGTTTGCGTGAGTGAATTCCGTAACGGGCAACTTTTGGGCAGGGTTTTCCGTGATTTTCAATTTAATGTAGAGCTATGTGAATTTAATGTGCGGGCAGATATTGCGGAAGACGATACCGTTCATTTGCAAGGCCAAGAATATTTTGTGGTGAATGCATGTGGCATTAATTCTGTGAATTTTGAAAACCAAAGCACCCAAGTTTCAAATATCAATAGTGTGCTATGGGAGTTTGACATCGCGGGCACAATTGAATCTTCTACACAATGGAGCCCAACTTTCGATTTTCCTGGTGTGGGGACTTATTATGGTCAATTGCTCCTCAATCCAAATGTCTCCTCAGGTTCATGCTCAGATACGGCCCTAATTGAGGTCAATGTTTTTCCAGGAATAAATGCTGATTTTACGTTTGATTATGATACTTGTAGGGCAGGCCCGGTTACTTTCACCGATCTATCTGCATCTGGTGCAGGGCCAGGTTCTATTATTTCATGGGACTGGACGTTTGGGGATGGAAACCTTTCCACCGAGCAGCACCCCGTTCATATCTATCAAATTCCCGGTGAAATGCCTGTGCAATTGTTGATACGCGATACCAATGACTGCACTGGACTTCGAACGAAAACAGTCCGGTATTTCCCAGTGCCACAATTATTGGTGATAGCGCCGAGCGAATTTATCGGTTGCCAGCCTGCCGAAATATTTTTTAACAACCTTTCTTTTCCAGTCAATGAAAGCTATACTTTGAACTGGGATTTTGGGGACGGTGGTACGGGAAGTGATATTTCACCGACCTATATTTATGAGGATGTGGGCACCTATACTGTTTCACTCGAAATTATTTCGCCATTAGGCTGTTCGATTGATACAACCTGGAACGACCTGATAACCATCTTGCCAAGCCCTATCGCCGACTTCACCTTTTCTCCTGCAAACCCCAGCAACTTAGTGCCAACGGTCTCCTTTTTTGATCAATCATTTGAACCAGTGGCCTGGAAATGGTCATTCGGAAATGTTGGGGCTTCCGTGCAACAAAACCCTACTTTCACCTTTCCGGATACTGGCATGCAGCGCATCGAATTGATTGTATTCCATCAGAGTGGCTGTACCGATACAACTGCACAGTTCCTTGATGTTTTGCCAGAGGTGCGTTATTTCTTGCCAAATGCTTTTACCCCGAACGGCGATGGTTTCAATGATGGTTTCAGGGGCAATGGGGTAATGGAAGGCGCCACTGAATTCAACTTATCCATTTGGAACAGGTATGGGGAAAGGTTATTTGAAACCAATGACCCCGACTATGCCTGGAATGGCCGGAAGGACAATAATGGCGATCTTGCGCCGCAGGGTGTTTACATTGTGGTGGTTACGTTTCGTGAACCACGGGGCACTTTGCGCGAACTCCGGGGGTATGCTACTTTGGTGAAGTGAGTTTTCATTGTTGTATTGTTGTATGCTGTCAGCCAGCTTCAAAAGCGACGCTTTTCTAAAAAGCGTCGCTTTTCGGTTTCAATGAAACCATGAAACCATGAAACAGTGAATCAATGATCTTTTCCTGCAAATAGGCCGACACAGCCATATTGAGATGGCTGGTATTCCATTTTCTTTTTAGATATTTGTTTGCCCACTTAAATCTGAGCTATTCCAATGAAATACCTATACACCCTATCGTTACTACTTTTTGTTCCCCTTTCTGTTTTTTCCAAGCACATTATTGGTGGGGTTGTTTCCTATGAATGTTTAGGAGGAGGAGTTTATAAGTTTACAATGAAAATGTACCGCGACTGTTCCGATTTGACTGGCGCGGGATTTGACAACCTAGCCCCATTCACCATTTTCAAAGGAGATCAGGAAATTGAAACGGTCTTCGTGCCACCGATGGTCATTGAAGATGTGGATCCTCCAACCATTCCTTGTTTGATTCTTCCACCGAATGTCTGTGTGGAAGAAGGGATTTATGAATTTGAATACGCTTTTTCTGATTGGCCTTCCGACCAAAGTTATCACATTACTTATCAGCGGTGTTGCAGGAATGCCACCATTGTCAATATTCAGAACCCGAACGATGTTGGAGCTACTTTCACCATCGAAATATTGCCAGCATCACAGGTCGTTTGTAATAACAGCCCTGTGTTCAATACTTTCCCTCCCATTGTTATATGTGTAGATCAACCCTTGAATTACGATCACAGTGCTTTTGATATAGAAGGCGACCAATTGGTATATGACTTATGTTCACCATTGCTCGGAGGGGCACCCCCGGGTGGAGGTGGAGGCGGCGGGCCTTGTAATGTCGTTGCACCAAACCCTGCTTGTCCTCCCCCTTATGACGAGGCCATTTTTATCAACCCTCCTTATACCGAGTTGGTGCCGATGGGTGGTTCACCTGCGGTCAATATCCACCCGATCACAGGATTGCTCACAGGGACACCCAATGCCCAGGGGCAGTTTGTGTTTGCGGTTTGCGTAAGCGAATTCCGAAATGGGCAATTAATGTCAGTAATCAGACGTGACTTCCAATTCAATGTGGCCAGTTGTACGGCGTTGGTGGATGCCAGTGTCTCGGCAAGTAATATCGTTTTGGAAAATGATGAATACTATTTGAAAACTTGCAATGGATTGGAAATTAATATTGAGAATGAGAGCCAATCACAAAATAATGTCGATGAATACCGTTGGGAATTTTTTACAACGGATAGTTTATTAGTGTACGATACTTGGGATTTGGATGCCTTGTTTCCAGGGTCTGGCCACTATAATGGTATGCTGATTTTAAATCCATCGGACACCCTGTGTGGCGATACAGCCTTGATAAATATTGATATTTTCCCTGAAGTTGTGGCTGAATTTTCTTATGAATATGATACTTGTATTGCAGGGCCAGTAACATTTATAGATGCATCATATATTGATGGCGTTGGTGGTATTTCGGAGAAGATTTGGGACTTTGGTGATGGAATTGTTGACAGTATCCAAAATAATCCGGTGCATGTTTACGATCAACCCCAACTTGTGCCAGTCACTTTGCAAGTTTGGGACGAAAATGATTGTTTTGATGAAATTACAGAGAATGTGACCTATTTCCCAGTGCCCTCCCTTATTCTTGTGAAACCAAACGACACCTTGACCTGCCCCCCTGCGGAGATCACTTTTACCAACCTTTCCTCTCCTATTGACGATACCTACGATATTTTTTGGGAATTTGGGGATGGCGAGGTGTCCACTGACTTAAGCCCTTCCCATGTATATCGGGAAACGGGCCAATACGATGTAAGGCTCCAGATCATTTCTCCTATTGGCTGCATGACCGATACCATATTTACTGACCTTGTAAGGTTGACTGAACCACCTGTTGCACTGTTCGATTACGAACCAAAAGAATTGAGTAACCTTGAGCCGGAAGTCCAGTTTTTTGACCAGTCATTGAATGCGGTGCATTGGGATTGGTTTGTCAACAATAAAGTGGTGGCGCAACAACAGGATTTCGATTATGTATTTCAAGATACTGGTTTACAGAAAGTTACGCTCATAATTACTCATCCAGAATTCTGTCAGGATTCTATTACAAAGTTCATTGATGTGAAACCGGAGATTACGTTTTACATGCCAAATGCCTTTACCCCAAATGAAGATACAAACAATGAATTTTTCTTTGGCACAGGCATTCTGCCAGGCATTTCCAGCTATCGGATGGAGATCTGGGACCGCTGGGGACAAAGGGTATTTGAGACTGATGCACCTGGCAATGGTTGGAACGGAAGAGTCGAAAATGCTGGGAAACTTGTCCAGGAAGGGGTTTATATTTATACTGTCCGGTTCACTGGCCCAAGAGGGGCTCCGCACGAGTATAAAGGTTATGCAACAGTTATTCATTGATACCGTAAAATCGGTTTAGGAATTCTTACCTTATAAATAATTTTTCTTTTACCTTTGCGCCTCTTTAAAATTACCGTAAAAATTTAAGTAAAATGGAAGCCGTAAATTACGTTCAGGAGCAGTTGGCCAAGAAGCTGGATTACCCAAAATTCCGTGCCGGTGATAATGTGGCGGTCAGCTATAGGATCATTGAAGGAAGCAAGGAGCGTATCCAAATTTTCCGTGGCAATGTGATCCAGATAAAAGGAGAAGGCGCAACAAAAACCTTCACGGTTCGCAAGATTTCAAGTGGTGTAGGTGTTGAGCGTATTTTTCCGCTCTTTTCCCCAAATATTGCTGGGATCGAAGTATTGAAGCGTGGCAAAGTGCGGAGGGCAAGGTTGTTCTATCTGAGGGGAGCTATTGGCCACAAAGCCCGTATCAAAGAGAAAAAATATATCAGGACAGAAAAGAAGTGATTTAAGAACTTCGATTTTTGAGTTCCTTTCAAACGCCTTGCAGATACCCATTTGCAAGGCGTTTGTATTTTCTAACTTTGCCATCTCAATTTCTCAAAAAATGAAGACTCCAGCTAAATATTTTCTTTCCACTACTTTCCTTTTTCTCCAAATTTCCCTTTTGTCTCAGATTGTCAACATAGAAGAGCGGCGTGTCACAGGCACGAATGATTCAACTTATTGGTATGGATCTGCCCAACTTGGCGCAAATGTCAGCAAGGTAAAAGAGCAGGTCTTGCAGCTCAATTATACTGCTCAAGTGCAGTACAAACGAGGTAAATCCTTGACACTCTTATTAGTTAACGGGAATTTTCTGCGGGCTGGAGATGAAAATTTTGATGAAAAAGCCTTTGCCCACTTGCGTTACAACTATAAGATTGTTGATAAACTTTCAACCGAAACTTTTGCCCAAGTCCAGTACAACAAACTTTTACTGATTGAATCGAGGACTTTGGTAGGGACTGGACTGCGTTATCGGTTATTGAAAAGTAAAGATGGGAAACAGCGGGTCTATGGTGGGCTTGCCTATCTTTATGAACACACCCGTTTCCTTGAGGGGGGTGGGACTGAAAACTGGAACAGGCTAAGTTCTTATATTTCTTTCACATTCAGGCCTGGGGAAGGTGTCAAATTGATTAATACGACTTATTACCAACCCAGCTTTTCAGACTTTGGCAATTACCGATTTGCCTCCGAATCCCGCGTGAGTTCGCCACTTGGAAAAAAACTATCTTTGTTCACCAATTTTACATTTACCATTGACGAATCCCTCCCATCTGATGCCCCGACCAGTACCTATCGATGGCTCAACGGACTTACTTATAGGTTTTGATTTGACTAAGTGAAATGTAAAATTAAGAAGGGGTTAGCAAGGAAATGATATTTTCCAGATAGTCGAGTTTTATCTCAGGAGTGGTCATCTGTAGCGAGGAGATCTTCAACCGCTTGAAGTAACTCCCTGCGATCAAAGGGTTTTTCAAAAACCCTATTTGCGCCAATTGTAGATGCAACATTCAGAAAATGTTCAGGGACTAAACGGCTCCCACCCGATATTGCGATAATCTTGATATTCGGAAAATCGCGTCGAACCTCAATGATTGTCTCTATACCTTCTTTCACAGGCATGAGGAGGTCGGTAATGACTAGGTCTACTGGCTTCTGATGGATGCATTTAATGGCCTCTTTACCATTAATGGCAGTTTCCACATCATATCCTTGTCTTTCCAAAGACCGCTGAATAATTGTTAGAATCTGAACATTGTCATCTACGACAAGAATTTGTGCCATACTACTAATTATTATTGCCCTGCCCCCGTTCCATCACACGGGAGATCACTTCCATAAGATGGCTACTGGTTACAGGTTTGGTAATAAAATCCTTGATACCTATCGCTTTTATCCTTTCTGGGATAACCACTCCAGTATATCCAGATATAAGAATAATAGGTATATCTGCCCGAATATTTAGTGCTTCTGCAGCAAGTGTTAACCCATTCATTTTGGGCATCATTTGATCTGTAATGACAATATCAAAATGATCTGGTTGGGTGCGAAAGACTTCGAGAGCTTCAGCACCGTTTTTACTGGTAGTAACTTTGAAATTGTTTCTCTCAAGAACTCGTTTCATTAATGAAATGACAATTTCATCATCATCAACAAGCAGAATTTTTTCATATCCGTTAGCAATCGGCTTAATTATTTTTTTTGCTTCCGGGGCTTTCCTGGTAGTTACCGGTAACCAGACCCTGAATGTTGTTCCTTGACCAGGTTCGCTTTCTGCCGAAATATTTCCATGATGAGCCTGAACAATCCCGTGCACCACAGAAAGCCCCAGTCCAGTGCCTTTGCCAACCTCTTTTGTGGTGAAGAATGGTTCAAAGATTCGATCAAGTACCTTCTTATTTATGCCAGTCCCTGTATCACTGATTGTGAGTTGAACATATTTCTCATCACTGAGTGTAGGGATATCTTTCTTAAATGCGTCACATATAGCAACCGTTTCCAAGCTTATTGTTAGAACTCCACCCCGGTCTTTCATTGCATCTAAAGCATTCACACAAAGGTTCATTACAATTTGATGCATTTGGGCAGAATTTGCCACTACTAGGCTTTCACTCTCTTTGATATGCTTGTGAATTTCGATATTGGGTGACAATGTTATTTTCAACAGTTTAAGTGCTTCACTTACTACGGCGTGCATACTCACTGGCTTAAGTTCTGGTAATTCAGTTCGACTGAAAGCGAGTATTTGCTGTACTATCTCTTTGGCACGGTCAGTGGCTATCATCACTTCCTGTAAATCCTTGTAAACCTGAGTATTGGATTCCAAGTCTTCCAAACACAGGTCAACATAGCCGTGGATAGCCTGTAGGATATTGTTGAAATCGTGGGCAATTCCACCTGCCAGCCTCCCTATTGTTTCCATTTTTTGTGACTGGCGAAATTTTTCCTCAAATTGTACCCGCTCCATTTCTGCCTGCTTCTGTTTGGTGATGTCTTCTTTAATGGCAAGATAATGCGTGGTATCCCCAGCAGTATTTTTTATTGCAGAAATAAACATGGATTCCCAATAAAGCTCACCGCATTTTTTCTTATTCTGAATCTCTCCACGCCATTCACCACCAGCCTTAACGGTCTCCCACAACGTCTTGTATGTTTCTTGAGGTGTTGTGCCCGATTTTAGGATACTCTGAGTATTCCCTATGGCTTCTTCAGCAGTATAACCAGTGACTTGGGTGAACTTTGGGTTGACATACTCGATAATGCCCCGGGTGTCGGTAATAATAACCTCAACCGGGCTTTGTTCTATAACCTGTAAAAAAATTTTTACTTTCTCCTTGGCTCGTTTCAGCTTAGTGATGTCAACAATTGCCACCAATGACCGTATTGCCTTTCCTTTCGCATCCTTCTCGGTGGTAGCGGATAAAAGAATGTCCATTATCTTCCCATTCTTTTTCCGGACTTGGTATGGCCTGTCCCTGGCGATTCCCAACTTAATGAAATCTGGTTCAGACTTTTCTATCCTTCGACGGGATTCTTCCGTCAGGAATCTGTATGAGTCCAAGCCCAAAACTTCTTCGCGGGTATAGCCTATCTTTTTAGTCCAAAAATCGTTGACACTTGTCAACCGGCCTTCCTCATCTATTGTATGCAACATGATAGGTGTATGTTGATACAATGAACGGTATCTTTCTTCACTTTGGAAAAGAACTTGTTCTGCCAGTTTGCTTTCTGTGACATCCCAAAAAATTCTCTGAACACCCACAATTTGACCCGCCGAATCGTAAACGGGGGTTTTAATAATTCTTTCAAATAATTTTTCACCATCTGCCCTAGTATTCTCTTGAACTGATTCATAGGTTTTTCCAGTTTCAACCACTTGACGATCAGATGCCCAGAATTTCTCGGCCAATTCACGTGGAGAGATATCGAAATCGGTCTTTCCTATAACCTTGTCAATCGTTCTATTGACCAGCTTACAAAAGCGATCATTGGCATATACAAATCGCCCTTCCAGGTCTTTTCGTATAATGTATTGAGGGAGGTGTTCAACAAGCGATTCATACAGCAACTGTGAATTCCTGATGGCTTTTTCTGCCTCCCTGCGTTTAGTAATATCAAGGATAATTGCTGTAAATATTTCCAAGCCACTCTCGACACTTTTTTGCAGGTGCACTTCTACGTCATAACGACTCCCATCTTTTCTTTTGTGGTTGGTGAAAAATTCTATTTTTATTTTTTTACCATCCCGTAATGGTTTTACAAGCTGTTCAAATTTTTTTAATGTGTAATCCTCCTTTAAGTCAAGGGGTGTGAGTGTCATCATTTCTTCCAAAGAATACCCAAGGTTATTTCTTGCAGCCGGATTAACGTAAACAAATTGGTAAGTCTTTGCATCAAAGATGTATATCTCGTTCAGGGAGTTCTCAACCAAATTGCTGAGTCTGTGGTATTGTCCTTTCGCTTTTTTATGTTCAGTAATATCACGTGCAATACAAACGATGCCACGAACTTCACCAGAGCCATAAAAATACGGTGCTTTAGTTGTCGAAAAGATCCGCTCCTCGCCTCTTACTAAAATTGTGTTTTCGAAAATTTGGGAAACCCTACTGGTAAGTACCTTCTTATCCTCCTCTTCGTATTTCTGGGCATTATCAGGTGAAAACAAATCGCTATTGATTTTTCCGATAATTTCATCTGAGAAATGACCTATTGCTTTTAGATATGAACTATTTGACAATGTATTGCTTCCACTGATATCCTTCGCAAAAACAAGGTCCTCAGTACCTTCAATTATTGCATTGAGCAGGTCATATTTAGATTGTAATTCTTTCTCAGCCTTCTCTCTATTGTCGAATCTTTTGCGAGTTGTATTCTCAAATGCCAGCGTCAGTTTCATCATTGGGGTTGCAATCATTTCTGCTGCATCTTTTAACATTATTTCCGGAAACTCTTTGCATAAGATATGAACTGCCTCTTCATGTATTTTTGAAATCTCGTGGATTGGCGTATCTAAAGTTGCCAACTTACTTCCCAGTTCAGCTAGCTCAGTTAGATGCTTTTCATTATTATCCCTGAAGTATTTTTTCAACAATACATAACACTTGTTTTTAATAGCATTTTCAGCCATAAGTTGGAATTTTTACATCAGGAAGGGAGGCTATCTTAATATAAAACAGGGCAAAGGGTTTAGCTGCAAAACCGAGCAAGCTCAAACTATATGGGTTTGCCCTGTATAATTGCTGAAAGCATTGTGTACTCGATTTGCAGCGGTAGCTTTCAGTCGCCAGTCATTTGAACCCAACTGCTTCCGGTAGGTGGCAGGTGAATTCACAGTCCCTGGGCTTTGCGGCAGGCACCGCCCATAACAATAGCCGTGCAATCAATGTGCCGGACTGCTTGGGGATGCAGTGGCACACATGGCCAAGCGTTGGTGCGGATTGAGTCCAGTACCCAAAATATCTCCATGCGCCATATGCCCGGATCAAGCCCAAGGGCTGTATATTAAAAACACCAAATCCAATGAACTACCCCGAAGCAGGACTACCGGGGTGTCTCAGAATTTTAATTTCTTCGATGCAGGCATCGGGGAATTAAACCCAGCATTGATTAAACCGGGGGGATACCGCTTTTTGTTTTTCCAAGGGTGTACGGAAAAAAGTGACGGAAGCCTCTTTGCCTTTTTGCCCAAGAGGTGTGATCCTTGAACAGAAAACAGGAGGCCACCCCGCCACAGCCCAACATTTACAACTTTTAATGGGTTTATCGCTTGGTAATGAAAAAGAGGGCATGTTAAAAAAAGTCCAAATAAGCAGATAGTGAACAATATGAGCTCTTTGGGGCTTAATCCAATTGTTCAAACTTTGCCACATGCCCTCAAAAAAGGTTACTTACAGTACTTTTTTGTACCTGTACATGTGCTTTGTCTTTTGTTCTTTTCACCTCAAAAGGATGGGGACGCCCGTATCAATACAGAGCTGGACGCCCAAAGGTCGGAATAGGTTACGCCAGCCCATTTGGTTGATCTTATCAACAATACGAACCAGGGCATCCTGTCACGCGGGATATGTTGAACGGGATGGCCTCAGTGGTCATTTTTCAAAATCAGTAAAGAGACTATTGGAAGAAGGTGACCGTACCACAACGCAGGTCAAAAAAGGAGCATCTATTTATCATGTTTCTTAAGTTTTTAATTTATAAACCAAGGGTTTCCCTAAAGAGAAGGCCGCAGTATTTCCTGAATATTAATGGTACTGTAAGATGAAGAAGAGCAATATTAGTGGTTGCTGTATATGTGGCCAAAAAAAACTATGAGAGCATGTAGTTTTTCATTAGACTTGTTTTATCATAACTGATTGATTATCAGTATCTACTTGTTTTTAATTTAATCTAAAAAGTGGCGCAAAAACTCTACTATTCAATAAATTTAAATTCAATTTTGTAATTGATTGATAATCAATCTTTAACGAATAATTATTTATATTTTACGAAAATATAAAATTCAATTTATTAAAATAATTTATTCGTAATTCATTGATTCTCATAGTGAAACAAGTCTATTATCGTGAAATCCAAAGACTGTACCAACAAAAAAACAACAAAGTATTTACTGTTGTTTTTCGGTCATTTACAATAGTCTTATACTCAATACCATTTTAAAATCAACCCTTGATTCGCATTTATCGTGAAATTAAGGATCGTGTAAAGAATTAGTTATAACAGTTTGGTATCTGCTCGAACATAAATGGTGGATTCATATTCTCCAGTTCTAAAGCCGGAGCATATAATTTCTCCACTGCTGTTCACCATTGCGTTTTGAGCGGATACGAAATTTGAACAAGGGCGAACATCGGGCAGCGATAGGCCGTTGTATTTGCATTATCAAAATATATAGAAAAATGGGGTAGGGCTTTCCGGCAGAAAATAAGTTTAATGCCCAATAGCATGGATCGCAAGCAAGTCACCCCCTAACTTTACCGGACATTTCATCCAGAGCAACAACATGAAGAATTGTTTACTTCCTATACTGATTACCTTTTTATTGGGCTGTCAAAAAGGACCAGTGATACCACCAGGGCCTGTTGGGCCTGTCCCAACCGTGCAACAACTCGAATGGCAGGAGCTTGAGTTTTATGCGTTTGTGCATTTCAATATGAACACTTTCACCAATAAGGAATGGGGGTTTGGTGATGAAAGTCCTGATTGGTTCAATCCGACCGAATTGGACTGTGGTCAATGGGCAAGGGTATGTAAGGATGCGGGAATGAAAGGCATCATCCTCACGGCCAAGCACCACGACGGGTTCTGTCTTTGGCCGTCGTCCTACACAGAGCATTCGGTGAAAAGTTCACAGTGGAAAGAAGGCAAAGGAGATGTGATGCGGGAGTTGGCGAAAGCTTGCCGGGAGTATGACTTGAAACTCGGCATTTATTATTCGCCTTGGGATCGCAACCACCCAAGTTATGGCAAACCTGAATACATCACTTACATGCGCAGCCAACTAGGTGAATTGCTGACCAATTACGGTGAAATTTTCGAGGTTTGGTTTGATGGTGCGAATGGGGGGACGGGTTATTACGGCGGTGCCAACGAAGAACGCAGAGTCGATAAAAAGACTTATTACGATTGGAAAAATACCTATCCTATCATTCGGAAATTACAGCCAAATGCACTTATGTTCAGCGATGCGGGGCCGGATATAAGATGGGTCGGCAATGAGAAAGGATATGCATTTGAAACAATGTGGTCTCCGCTGCTGCGGGATTCAGTTTACGCTGGCATGATCGAATATGCCGAAGAATACGCATCGGGCCAGGAAAATGGGACTCATTGGGTGCCTGGTGAAACCAATGTGTCGATCCGGCCTGGTTGGTATTATCACGACCATGAAGACGGCCAGGTGAAATCAGAGAAGCAGTTGGTAGATATGTATTATAACTCGATTGGGAGGAATACGACTTGGCTGCTCAATTTTCCGGTTGATGAAAGAGGGTTGATCCATGAAAACGATGTGGCGCAGTTGCAAAAAATGACCGCAGTCATTGCAAAGGATTTTGAGCATGAATTGGCCTGGGATAAAAAAATAAAAGCGTCAAATATAAGAGGAAGTAATTTTGGTGCTGGAAATGTTTTGGATGGAAATAAAGAAACTTATTGGGCAGCAGAAGATGATGAAATTGCAGCTTCGTTAACTATTGATTTTGATGGCTCCACCACTTTTAACCGTTTTCTTATTCAGGAAAATATTGCTCTCGGCCAACGGATAAAAACATTTAATCTGGAAATAAAGACAGAAAAGGGCTGGGAAGAAATTGCCAGCGCAACAACCGTCGGTTATAAAAGAATCTTGCGATTCCCTACTGTTACTTCAACGACATTGCGAATAAATATAACAGATTCAAAAGCCTGTCCGACCATCTCAAATATTGAAATTTATTATGCGCCAAAATTAATCGAGCCCCCAGTAATTAACCAAAATGAAAATTCAGAAGTGGTGATAACGGCGTCAGAGAATGCTGTTGAAATATATTATACCAAAGACGGGTCTGTGCCAACACGATCTTCCTATAAATATGTTCAACCATTTTTGCAAAATACTTCTGCCGTAATCAAGGCAATTGCATATGACGAAAAATCAGGTGGAAAAAGTAAAGTTGTCCAGGTTGAATTAAATAAATCAAGTACAAAATGGAAAGTATTACACAATGATGAAAATGCACAATTAACAATTGATGGAATAAATAATACTTCGTGGGTAAGTGATAATAATAAATCAGATGCTGAATTGATTATTGATATGGGCGAAAACATAACTGTGAATGGGTTTACCTATTTGCCTATGCAAAATGAACCTGTATCGGGAATTATTACAAAATATGAATTTTATGTAAGCTATGATAACCGTATATGGACGCGGATGTCAAAAGGAGAGTTTGGAAATATTGAAAATAGCCCAATTCTACAGCAAGTTGAATTTGGGAAAATAGCTGCGCGATATATAAAATTAGTTGCAACTAAAACAGTGGATAGAATGCCTGCAGCGTATGCGGAGGTAGGTGTGCTGACGGAGGAGTGAAGTTAATGTTCAAGGTGTCGGACGCCTTAAAGGCGTCCGACACCTAATCATCATTCACCATTTCTAATATTAAATCCCTGTTTATTTCAGGGCTCACACTTTCTTCAGATGCAATGGTCAATTCAGCGCAGGCCATTCCAAACTTTGCCCATTGGTTTATATCCATAGAATTTAAATATCCAAAAATAACGCCTGCCGTGAAAGCATCACCTGCTCCGATGGTGTTGATAGCTTTTGTGTTTTTAGGTGAAATGAATTTTGACTCAATCCCATTGCTGTAATAAATGCCGTCTTCACCCAATGTAATGAAAATGTTTTTTACTCCTTTTTTATGAAAATAAAAAGCAGATTTTTCGAGACTTTTTAAATCAGAGATTTTAATACCACTTAATTTTTCAGATTCTATTTTATTGGTCTTGAGGATAAATAAATTCGATAGAATATTTTTGGCACGTAGCGATTTTTTGCCAGATACTGTATCCAGTAAATAGGTTTGATCTGGTTGATCCTCAACAATTTTTGATAGGGTATTTTTGGGAATATTAGTTTCCAATATTACAGCATGTGCGTTTTTGATTAATTCTTTTTTTTCTGCGATAAATTTAGTGTCCAATTTTTTGCAAACATCCATCGCAGAAAACCCCAAAGCCATATCGTTTTTGTGATCCATAATTGCAAGGTGAATCGATGAAGGTTGTTCTTTTACAAATAAACTACTGCTAATGTCAATGCCAGTCTTGTTGCACGAATCCACTATTTTATTACCATAAATATCATCTCCAATTGCAGTGATAAGTTTGGTAGGAAGTCCCAAGCGAGCTAAATTTTCAGCAATATTTCTCCCGACACCTCCCACGGATATTTTTAATGTCCCATCGTTCGAATCCTTGAAAATAAGTTTGTGTTTTGGGAAACCCACCATATCTATATTAGCTGCTCCGATAACGCAGATGTATTTATTATTAGATTGTAGCATTAAGTTTTATGTTTGTATTTCTGAAATCGTGTTAGCATTTGAAGTGCAACCATGACTAGAGGTATCCTTATGTTGAATAACCCAGGGCACAAATAAAGTCCAATTTTATGAAAAAATTTGAATCTGTTTTTAAAGTGGCCAAACCTGTGGTGGGTATGATACATATTGGGGCCTTGCCCGGGACGCCTCAATATGCTGGCAGTGTAAATAGAATAATTGATACGGCAGTAAAAGAGGCAGCGCTTTATATCCGTGCAGGCATTGATGCATTGGCAATTGAAAACATGCACGATGTACCCTATTTAAAAAAAGAAGTGGGGCATGAAGTAAGTAGTTTGATGGGGGTGATCGGATATGAAATAAAAAAGCTGAATAAAGTGCCCTGTGGCATTCAAATATTATCTTCTGCAAATAAGGCCGCATTGGCAGTTGCAAAAAGTGCAGGGTTAGACTTTATACGGGCTGAGGGATTTGTCTTTGGACACGTTGCGGACGAAGGATATGTTGACGCATGTGCTGGAGATCTTTTGCGCTACAGGAAGAATATGGATGCAGATCATATTGCCATTTTTACAGACATAAAGAAAAAACATAGTTCCCACGCAATCACAGCGGATGTAGATATAGTTGAAACTGCAAAAGCGGCTGAATTCTTTTTGAGTGACGGGCTGGTTGTTACAGGTAGTGCGACAGGCGTGGTAGCTGATTTGGAAGAAATAAAAGCAATAAAAAATAAATGTAAAATCCCGGTTTTGGTAGGTTCTGGAATTACTTTTGAAAATATTGAAAAATATATTCCAGTTTGTGATGCGATGATCGTTGGGTCGTATTTTAAGAAAGGAGGCTATTGGGCCAATGAATTGGAATACGAAAGAATAGTTGTATTTATGGAGAAGGTGAACCACCTCAGAAATTAGTGTCGTATTGGACTATCCAAGAATCCATTATTATTTATTCCCTGCTCTCTCTCAAAATTTATTTTGTATTCTCTATCGTACGCTTTTTTGAAATTATCAAATACCTCCGATCGGACCGCCGCCTAGGCGATCCGACCGAGCCTTGGAGCAGGTCGTTACAGGAGGAAATGGTGTGGCTGTTCAAAATTGTTCGGTCGGATCGGCTTAGCGCCGGTCCGATCGGGCAATGCCAAACCATTTGTCACAATTGAAATGAGGACATTGAATAATTTTAAAAAGTGTACGGTAGAGAGATTTTGTATAGAATAATTTGCTGGCCTCTATTCTTGTTTATAAATAATATTTGATGATATGATATTTAGATTATTTTATCTGTTGGTGTATTTCTTTGACTGCGTAGCCTCAGTTGACTTCAATTAGAAAAAATGATAAAAAATAAAATATATGGAATCATTATTTTACTTCTAATCGGATGCAAATCGGAGGAGAATAGCAATAAATTTTCAGGAAAATTTAATGGATATTGGGCTGAAACAAATTGGCAATATAAGTTTTATTCAAATAATGAATTTGAATTTAAAAGCGAAGGTCATTATGGAATGGTAAGATCAAAGGGGAAATATGTGAGAAAACAAGATTCTTTATTTTTAACATGGATTGATACAAATCTCGTAAGAGATGGAGTCGTTAATTCACTTTATTTGATTGATGGAGATTCTTGCATAATCGATTATGAATTAAAATATGATTATTGTAAGATAAGAGAATGGAGTAATTAAAGAGCAATAAAGTATCCCCAAATAAAAACAACTGATTCAAAACTAATTTTGGAAATTGAACTAATGTTACAAGGTGCAATAATGTATAGACAAATAAAGGAACAAATAAAAGATACAATCATAAATTTGATAATAGAAGATTATTTCATATTTCAAATTCTTGGTTGTGAACAAGTATTCTAATTAATAAATTCTAAAGTATCACTTAGTTTAATTACTTTTGGTGGATAAATATTGAAAGCAAATAGCAACCTATGAACAGTAATTAATATTATAAAATAAATTTGATAACATGACTAATAAAGCACTCATACTATTGACCTCGGTTTTGATGTCCTGTCAGGCTCAAAAGGACCAAAGTAATGAGCTGACCTGTTGGTCTGCAAATGATAATCAAGAAATTGAGTTTATAAGAACCTCGATATCCTTATGGAATAAAGGGCAGGAAACAAAAGTTTCTTTTCAGCCAATTCCCGAAGGGCAGTCAAGTGAAGAGGTTGTAATGGCAGCAGTAGTCGGAAAAACCACGCCAGATATTTATGCTAATATGTGGCAAGGCTTGGTTGAATTATATAGCGTTTCGGGGGTGCTAATTGCCCTTGATACCATTGGAGATTTTAAAGAATTTATTACTGAACGATGCGGCCAGAAAGTAGTAGAAGAAATCACTTCCTCTGATGGGCATATTTATCAGGTCCCCTGGAAAATAAACCCGATAATGACCATTTACAATAAAAAGTTGATGCGTTCCATAGGTTATGAAAACGCCCCTCGAAGCTATTCGGAATTTTTAAAGGCAGGGGCATTATTTTATAAAGATTTTGATGAAGATGGTTATCCAGATCAATGGATAGGTGATACGGAAGTGAAAAATATTTGGCACCAGCGGTTAATGAATTTTTATCCTCTTTACTTAGGCGCATCCAATGGGGCGCCTCTAATAAAAGATGGCAAAGCGGCATTTAATAACCAATATGCGATTGATGTCTTTGCATTTTTGCAGACCATTTATCTCAATGGCTATTTTGCGAATGAATCCAATTCTGCCGGCTCTGACAAGTTTATAGGGGGCAAGCTTGCTACTAAATGGACTGGGCCGTGGCATGTAAGCAGTTTGGAAAAATTTAAACCCGATGGTTTTGAATATGAAATTAGTAACTTGCCTGTCCCTGATAACCACCAAGGGCCAATTTATACTTATGGAGACCCTAAAAACATAGTTATTTTCAATACTTGTGAAAACCCTAGTGAAGCATGGCAATTTATCAAATCATTGATTAATGAAGAAGGTGATTTGCGATTTTTTACTACTACCAGGCAATTGCCCCGACGAATTAATTTATCAGAAAACCCAATGTTTCAAAGTTTTTTTGAGAAAGAACCTAAATTGAAAAAATTTGCAGAACAATCCAAATACATCTATGGCACTGATAATTGTGAAGTACTAATAGAAGTACTGGATATTATTTCTCAGGAATATGAGTCTTGTGTCCTTCATAATAAAAAGACTCCCAAACAAGCAATAGAAGATGCAGAAAGAGCAGTAAATGTTCTATTAGGTAATTTTTAATAATTGTTGGATCACAAATAACTAAAATATTCATGAATAACGGATTTAGCATAAAACCTTATTTGCTTATTGCTCCCTACCTATTATTCTTTCTGGTATTTGTGCTATTCCCAGTTGGGTTTTCATTCTTCTTGACTTTCCATAACTGGAATATTATCTCCCCAATGGAATATTCTGGTCTTGACAATTATGCCAGAATGTTTAATGATAGATTGTTTTGGCAATCCTTGAGAAATACGATTTGGTTTCTTGTAATTCATATCCCACTTCAAATAATCGTTGCACTGGGGTTGGCGGTTTTATTAAATAGCAATATCAAGTTTAAAAATTTTTTTAGAGCTTCTTTTTTTTTACCGGTGATTATTTCAGGAGTGGTCGTTACAATCATGTGGCAACAATTATATGGTTTCCATAGTGGCGTATTCAATCATGTCCTTAGTAAAATAGGGGTGAGCAAAATCGGTTGGCTAACCAGTGAAACAATGGCTATGCCTTCGATAGCAATTATGGCAACCTGGAAAAATGTAGGACTCTATATCATATTGTTTTTAGTTGGTTTGCAGACGGTTCCGGCTTCTTATTATGAAGCCGCCGATATTGAGGGAGCTTCCGCTTGGCAGAAATTCTGGTTTATTACTTTGCCCGCTATCAATCCTACGCTCTTTATGGTCATCGTATTCTCTACAATAGGGGGTTTCTCCTTATTTATCGAACCTTATGTGATGACGGGAGGAGGCCCTTTAAATAGCACCTTGTCGTCAGTCTTATATATTTATAAACAAGCCTTTGAATTTTTTCATATGGGATATGCCGCTACTTTGGGCTTTATGTTCGCTCTTATTATTTTGACGGTGATTATTATCCAAAAACGATTCATTGAAACAAAAGATGAATGAATAATAAATGAGGAAATCATTCACATATATCATATTAATTGTTGGTGCAATATCGTTTATCTATCCTTTTTTCTGGATGATAATGGCTTCTATGTCACCCGAGAAAGAACTTGCAAATTTAATCTTCTTGCCAGAAAGTCTCACTTTAGGGAATTATGCTAAAATGTTTGATAAAATTCCGATTGGAAGGTCTTTAATCAATAGTGTTTTTGTCGCAAGTATCGTGACCCTAGGCGTGATTCTATTTAGTGCTATGGTCGGTTATGCACTAGCAAAGATGAAATTCAAAGGAAGAGACCTCATTTTTTATATTATCATTTTTACGATGACGCTGCCATTTCAAATTACCCTCATACCTAACTACATCACTATCGTAAAATTAGGATGGGTAGATCAATATACAGCGTTGATTATTCCTTTCCTAATAAACAATTTTGCTATTTTATTATTCAGACAATCTTTTATGTCTGTTCCCCAGGCACTTATCGACGCTGGAAGAATTGACGGATGCGGTGAGTTGAGGATCATTTTTCAAGTATTATTTCCACTTATTATCCCAACTATTGTAACGGTGGGGATCATCACTTTTATGAGCACTTGGAATGAAGTATTGTGGCCTTTGATTGTCATCCGTGAGGAACAATTAATGACCATGCCTCAATTGGTAACACTTTTCTCTGTTGGTGGAAGAGCGGAAAATCAATTGGGTGTAAAATTAGCATCTGCTGTTTTACTGGCCCTTCCGATTATGATCGCCTTTATTTTTTTCCAAAAATATTTTATCCAAAGTATGGCCAGCTCAGGAATAAAAGAATAAGAGTTATTTAAACGAGCCTAAGTTAAAACAATGGTAATTAATAGACAAAAAGTAATTCTAAAAGCAGATCCTAAAAGAGTTGTTTTATTGTACAATGAGTTAGGTGGAGGCGCTTACCAGACCCAAAGCAGAGCACATAAGGTGGTCAATAGGGTGCTGCGAATCCCTGAAAAAAATGTCGAGTCACTTCTCCAATCCATTGTAAAGGAGTTTGACCATCGGCATAGCAATCTATTACAAACTTTTAAAAAGAACTATGCTAAAGCATCGAAATTTGTGTCGGAGGGAAGCATAATATCTGAAAAACGACAACTTGTTTTGGGAGCACATTTTACAAAGGAATATTCGATTCAGGCTGCTGCGCTGTTTAATCCATCGATAGTACCTCATCCTAATCAAGAAGGCTTGTCAAAGAACCAACTAAGGTGTATAATTAGTTTGCGGCCAGTTGGTGAAGGGCATATTTCATCCGTTGAATTTCGGGAAGGAATAATTGATAATAACGGGAATGTCCAGCTAACGGAATCAACCCAATTTGCAACTGTTGCTGAAAAAGATATTTCCAAAAAATACCTTACTTCTATTTATAAACAAAGAACAAAGGTTGTGGCATCATTTGACCAAAAAATATTTGATGAACTCCCAGAGCAATTTTCTTATTTAGAGTATAATAATTTAAGCAAGGATGGGTCTTTTGATAAATACGACTCCGAATCTCAGAAATTCCTTTCCCAGATAATTGATGCCAATTACGATTTAATATCTAATTCCAAAATCCCCATTTCTGAAAGAGTTTTATTTCCTCAGGCTAAGGGAGAATCGAAAGGAATGGAAGATGTCCGCTTTTGTGAATTCCACAATGACGATGGCAGTAAGGAATACATCGGCACCTATACCGCTTATGACGGCCATCAGATTCGACCACAATTAATTATAACAAATGATTTTGTTCATTTTAAATCGAGAGCTATGTATGGAGAGGCGGTCAGTGATAAGGGTTACGCTTTGTTCCCTCAGAAAATAAATGGAAAATATGTCATGTCGGGCAGGCAAGGCGGTGAAGATATTACCATTATGTATTCCGATGATTTATACAATTGGGAGGACTATGAAGTGATTATGTCTCCTGAGTTTGAATGGGGCTTGGTGCAACAGGGTAACTGTGGCTCGCCAATAAAAACAGAAAAAGGATGGCTATTATTGACTCACGGAGTAGGACCGGTAAGAAAATACGTCATAAGTGCCATTCTATTGGATTTAAAAAATCCGAGTAAGGTAATTGGCAAATGTGTTCAGCCTATTATTAACCCGGAAGAATCTGAACGTGAAGGATATGTGCCAAATGTAGTATATAGCTGTGGAGCTATTGTGCATCTTGACCATTTAATCATTCCCTATGCTATGTCTGATTCTGCGTCGAGTTTTATTTCCTTGTCTTTATCAGAATTATTGGATACCATGGTTTCTTGCTAAACAATAGAATAACAATTGAAAATTACAGCAAACATATTATTTGGAAAATTTTTAATCATAGGCCTTCCTCTGCTAATTTTAACTTGTCAGCAAAACGGAGAGCCTTTTCAGTTAAATGAAAACCATTTAAATCATTTATATAAAGAAGTGCTTTTGCCAAATGGTAAACAAGCGGCTATTATTCATATTTACAGTCAGTACCCTGATTACAACTATGATATTGAACCTAAAGAGGGTTTTACCTGTGTGGATGATGTAGCAAGGGCATTGGTGTATTATTCAAAAAAAAGAACTGATTTTCAGAAGATCATCCGCTTAACGGAGTTTATTTTATACATGCAAAACGAAAACGGTTGGTTTAATAATTTTGTGTGGGAAGAAGGCCTTAGTATTAATACAGAATATACAACGACGCTTGCTATTCCCAATTGGTGGTCTTGGCGGGCCTTGTGGGCCTTGGAAAATTCTTTGCCTATTCTTGAAAAACATAATGTGGAGGTAGCCAATAGAACCATGCAATCTATTGACCGGCTAACTTCAAATATTGTGGACTATTTGTCAACGCTTGATAAAGGAGGAAAAATGATTGAGGGTATTAGCATTAGCAATAATTTGCCTTATGGCTCTGCAGCAGACCAGGCGGCCATTCTTACAATTGGGCTGTGCATGCAATTTGAAAGAACAAAAAATAAAACGATAGTCCCACTTATCCAACATCTTTCAAATGGTATGATGAAGATGCAGTTAGTAAATAGCCCCATAGGTTCTCCTTTTTTAAGTTGGGAAAATAGCTGGCATGCCTGGGGGAATTCGCAAAGTTACGCCTTATTAAAAGCTGGTGAGTTGCTGAATAAACCAAATTATATTGATGCCGCTTTGGCGGAATTAGATTCCTTTTATCCCGTGTTATTAAAAAATAAATTTGCAGCCATGTACTCTTTTGAAAAGAAAAAGGAAGGATTTTTAATTCTTAAAAATGATACATTCCCTCAAATAGCTTATGGAGTTCGTCCTATTGTTTTTGCATATGTAACTGCTTATCAACAAACCCATAAGGAGTTCTACAAAACACAAGCATATGAGTGGATGCAGTGGTATTCGGGAGAAAATATTGCAGCGACTCCGATGTATGATCCCAATACAGGTAGGTGTTTTGATGGCATTAAATCAAATGACAGTGTCAATAAAAATTCAGGGGCGGAATCAACGATAGAAGCACTTTTAAGTATTCAAGCGTATAACAGGGTATTAGAAATTGGAAATTAATCATTGTCTTAAATTCATTGCCGAGTATATTTTATTTTATGAATAAAAAAATTCTAATTGGTAATTTGAAAATAGAATTAGATCTATTAAATGTAGTTTTCCGCTATAAGGAAAATCCAATATTGACTTGCCATGAAGTCAATGCTGCTTGGAAATTGCCCCATCTTAAAGTAATTACAGTTCACAATGCGGGGATCACTGAGTATAATGGTGAGACACTCATGTTGTTTAGATCACATTTACGGAATGGGATTTCGATATTAGGGATTGCTCGTAGCAAGGATGGGCTAAACAATTGGAAAGTGGTTTCTCAGCCTGCAATGCTCCCGTGTAATAAAGACAATGTTTTTCGGACTCCCTCAAAAATGGACGAATATATTATTGGGGAATCTGGTGGTATTGAGGACGCAAGAATCTGTAAAATGGGAAATGACTATTTAATTACTTACAGTGCCTATCATGGAGCTATCCCACACAGGGTCAGGGTTTCATTGGCTATTACTCAAGATTTTGTGACCTTTAAAAGATATGGGCCAATGCTCTCAACGGATATGAGGAATGTGGTTGTTTTCCCAGAAAAAATTAACGGAAATTACTATGCTCTTTTCCGTCCTAATGACAGCACTGCTGACCATACCGGAGGCGTGTATAAACAAATTTGTCTCGGAACTTCTACTGACTATTATGCTAATGATTGGAAGGTGGATTTAAATAATCCAGTCATAAAACAAAACGGAGCACCAAGTCCGTTTTCTGATAAAATAGGCCCGGGGGCTACTCCCATAAAAACAAAACATGGATGGCTGAATATTTTCCATGGCGTTCGGAGTACGATGGACGGTAATCCTTATACATTGGGCGTTGCCCTTCATGACCTGGGAGATATTTCAAAAGTAAAAGTGTGCAACATTCCAATATTAATGCCCTCCAAGGCAGATTGTAAAGTAAATGACGAGGACTATGTACATGTGCCCAATGTGGTATTCTGTTGTGGAGCTACCCGAAAAAAAGATGGAACTATTTATATTTACTATGCTGGCAACGATACGGTTATGAACGTGGCGATAAGCCACGAAGATATTTTGGCGGAATTATGCAATCAGTTTCCTCAAGATCCAAATTCGGGAATTGCCCAATACGATTTACGCAGCTCCCTTTCAGGAACTTTTTAAAATGAATCCTTATGGCAAAAGTAGTAATTGAAAATATTGTTAAAGAATATGATAAAGGGCAGGTGGCTGTCAACAATGTTAACCTAACTATTAATGATAAAGAATTTGTTGTGCTGGTGGGGCCTTCAGGGTGTGGGAAGTCAACTACGCTGAGGATGGTTGCAGGTTTGGAATCCATAACCTCTGGAAATTTATATATTGATGATTTAAAAGTAAATAATGTTGCTCCTAAAGATAGAGGGATTGCAATGGTGTTCCAAAATTACGCTTTGTACCCGCACATGACTGTTTATCAAAATATGGCTTTCGGATTAAAAATCAAAAAAGTCCCTAAAGCTGAAATCCATAAAAAAATTATTGAAACGGCTAAAACCCTTGAGCTTGAAGATCTTTTGGATAAAAAACCTGGGCATATGTCTGGAGGTCAAAGACAAAGGGTCGCTATAGGCAGGGCAATCGTAAGAAAGCCCAAAGTGTTTTTATTTGACGAACCCCTTTCCAACTTAGATGCTAAATTAAGGGGACAAATGAGAGTTGAAATAGCAAAACTCCATCAAAAATTGGAAGCTACAATTATATATGTAACCCATGACCAAGTTGAAGCGATGACTTTGGGGAACAGGATAGCCGTTTTAAACAAAGGTTGTTTAGAGCAATTTGACACGCCCATGAACTTATATAATAACCCAGTAAATATGTTTGTGGCTGGGTTTATTGGTTCGCCACCTATGAATTTTATTGCTGGGAAAATTATTGTTGAGGACGATAAACGGTATTTTGTCAACGACGCTGGCAATGTGAAATTTGATTTGAATCGCACACTATTCTCAATTCCTAAAGAATATGATAATGATAATGATAATGTGACTTTAGGAATTAGACCTGAAGATATTACCATTAGCAAACCTGAGAATGGGGTTTCCGTTGAAGTAAGTATTGAGACAATAGAATTATTAGGGAATGAACAGCTGGTTGCATTTACACTTAATAATAAAACCTTAATTTGCAGGCTTCCCTCAAACGAACAATATCTGGCTCAACAAAAATTAATGTTATATATTGATTTGGAAAGGATTTTACTATTTGATTCAAATACTGAAAAAAGGGTTGGGTAGTTTAATTTATTAGCTCTTATTTATTTCCCAAGCCCTCCGCAATTAATTACCTCTCTTTCCTTATTTTTTTTTGCGAGTTGATAATTTTGTTAATATCTTTCAATATCCGTTTTCCCCTCGATTTAAACCCCGCAGAGCCATATGGGAATTGTTCTTCGATCACCATTTTTAATTCACCCAATAAATCAGGTTCGTTCCTGGCAATATTAAATACTACCTGCATGGCATGGGCTTTAACAGCGACTGGTGTTTTTTGCGAGAGCAAATAATCGAAATAAATATTAATTATGTGTCCCTGTAATGTTTCAGGGATGTCTAATTCCGCTAATATTTTTACAGTATTCCTTACGACTGCATCGTGCAGTTTTGGTTCTTTTAGGTTGAATACCATATTTTCCAAATGAGGTTGGATTAAATGGGGACGTGACTCAACGCAGTGGCTAACCGCCCACGCGGCACGCTGGGCGATGCGGCTTTCGTCGTTCAGGAAAAGCCCGATCAACTCATCGAACTTGCTCTGGTCGGCGCCGATGTATTCCATGATTTTTAAAACTTGGGCTTTGGAATGTTCTTTTAATAGCTCTGTGCATAAGTCATCCATAATGCAAAATAGTGGTTGTTAGACGGACGTGAAGCCATTTTAATTATATTTCATTAAATTTGGGAACGTTTTTCCTTTTTACTTCAAACATCCATATCATGAAAACCTCTTTATTCCTTCTCAGCTTTATATTGTTCACCTTCTGCGGCAGGGCACAGACCGAGTTCGCACCCATCGGCGCCACTTGGCATATCGATTATTTCCAGTTTGTATCAACAGTAGGATATGAGAAAATCGTTGCGGTAAAAGATACGATGATACTCGGCAAACAGGCCAAAAAACTGGAACTAACGCGGTTCACAACACACTTTTTTGCCAACGGAGTAATAAATATAGATAGGGAAGACCACTACATATACCAAACGGGTGATACGGTGTATCATTACTTTTATGATCCCTATTCCCCAATTATGGGCGACTTTACCATATTGTATGATTTTTCCCTTATTCTGGGGGATACCTTGTTTTACGAAGATGACGATTACTATTTTGTCATAGACAGCATAGGAACGGTGGAAATGAACGGCGAGGAATACCGGACGCAATATGGGCACTTTCCACATCCTTTCCAAATAGAGCAGACAACCATCATCAATGAAAAATTCGGCGCCATGAACGATTACCTTTTTCTGGACATAACGGACTTTTGTTTTCTAGATGGCCCTTGTCAGGAATTCCGCTGTTACGAGGACGACAACTTTCCGCTGCTGCAATTAGCGGATGTGGAATGTGAGCACATCCCAATCTTTGTTTCCACCAACGAACCTGCTCCACCACCAGCCCTTCTTATTTCTCCGAACCCTGTGCGAAACCGGCTGCTGGTTGCCTTTTCCGGGCCTGTGAAAAATGCCGAACTGCACCTTTTTTCCCCCGATGGCCAGCGGCTGAAAATATGGGAGATACAAAATGGCAGCATCCAAAAAGAGCTTGACCTTGGTGGTTTCCCTGATGGCCTTTATTTTATCCAATGGCGGCAGGATGGAGAGGCTTTGGGCCGCGGTAAAATAATGTTGCAGAGATGAGCCGTCACAGCTTGAACTCACCACCCAGCCAAGTTAACCAGCCTTTGACTTATACCGAGGCTGGTATTTTTTCTTCTGATAATTTTTTATGATTGGGCGAATACCGGAGTGCGTTTCTCTGCTCCCTGGGGTAGGTTATCCCTTGTTGTAAAACCATTATGGTTCAACTGAGACCAGTTCTTGCTGAGTGGTATTTTCCAAAATATTGCAGCAAGACTTGTCCTTCCAGAAAAACTATTGAGGACGATCTCAATTCACTACCTTTACTTTTTTTCTTCCCATATTTGGTCACTACAGGACAATGGCCCCTAACATACTCCAAAGCCTATTGGACAAGTTCTTGTCAACAGTCCAAGAAACTGTGTGCTATGCAAAAAATGTTTTTACTTATTGTTATTGTTTTTAATGTCATGGCCTCCGACCACCAGCGGGTAATTATAAAGCCAAGGTTTTTGATGCTGACGCCTCGTATAAAATAAATAAAATTAAATCAGGAAACATTGTAGAAGAAATTACTGGGCTTAAAATCGAAACAAAATATTAGAATGAGAATAACAAATAATAAAATACTATTCTTTTTTATAGCAATTACGCTTTTTAATTGTAATGAAAACCCAATACAAGAAATTGTAAAACCCAATATTATTTACATCCTTGCCGATGATCTTGGCTATGGGGAATTGGGGGTTTATGGACAAAAAATTATTGAAACACCAAATATTGATGCACTTGCAAAAAACGGGATGCGGTTCACGCAACATTATTCAGGGGCTCCGGTTTGTGCACCTGCCAGGTGTGTTTTGATGACGGGCTTGCACACGGGGCATGCGCATGTGCGTGGCAATGATGAGTGGAAAAGTAGAGGAGCAGTTTGGGATTATGAAGCCATGTTCAATGATCCATTCTTGGAAGGTCAACGGCCATTGCCAGATAGCGTGGTCACGATTGCTGAACTGCTTCAATCGGCTGGTTATCAGACGGGTGCGGTTGGTAAATGGGGTTTAGGCGCTCCAACTACAGAAGGCGTTCCAAACAAACAGGGGTTTGATTTTTTTTATGGTTATAATTGTCAACGGCAGGCACATACCTACTACCCGATGCACCTTTGGAGAAATGAAGAACGGGATTTATTGGATAATAAAATGGTGCGGCCACACGCCAATTTGCAAGATGGGGCAGACCCCGATGACCCGCAGAGTTATGCTGACTTTCAGCTGAGTGAATATGCTCCAGATTTAATGCACAAGGAAGCGCTCAGTTTTATTGATAGAAATAATAATAAACCATTTTTTCTTTATTATGCCTCGCCAATTCCTCATTTACCATTGCAAGCGCCACAGCGTTGGGTAGATTATTATAAAAATAAACTTGGAGAAGAAGATCCCTATTATGGGAAAAGTTATTTTCCGAATTTTACACCCCATGCTACTTATGCAGCTATGATTTCTTATCTTGACGAACAGGTTGGTGACTTGGTAACCAAATTAAAGGAAATGGGTGTTTATGAAAATACCTTAATTATTTTCACCAGCGATAATGGACCGACATATACGGGTGGTGCGGATACGCCTTTTTTTAATAGTGCAAGTCCATTTAAAACGGAAAAGGGTAGGGGAAAAGGTTCGGTTTATGAGGGCGGTATTCGGGTGCCTATGATTGCGAGTTGGCCTGGGGAAATTGTACCTGGAAGTGAGACAGACCATATTTCCTCATTTTACGATGTGATGCCCACTTTTTGTGAAATAGCAAATATTTCCGTTCCTAACAATATTGATGGAATAAGCTTCCTGCCAACTTTATTGAGAATTAATCAAAATCAAATACACGAATATTTATACTGGGAATTTCCAGAATACAATGGACAACAGGCATTGAGAATGGGAAAATGGAAAGCAGTCCGCAAAAATATAAAAGATGGAAATATGCTGATCGAATTATATAATCTGGAAAATGATATCCAGGAAGAAAACAATGTTGCTGAAAATCATCCAGATGTTATTGCAAAAATCGAGAAAATATTAATTAAAGAACATGTTCCAGCTTCAATCGATCGATTTAAAATGACCGCATTGGGAGATGTGAAATCCGAAACTAAGAACTAAGAACTAACAACCAATTTGTTATGCAAAAATTATTTTTACTTCTTTTTATCATATTCAATATCATGGCCTGTCAAGATAATGAAAATGGCAACGGACAAATATTTTATATTGGAGGCTACACCAGTCCAAAATTTGATGCTGATGGTGATGGGATTTATATATGTTCGCTTGATACGATAACAGGAAAGATGAAATTATTGTCCACCGAGAATGTGACAGACCCATCCTACCTTGTTGTACACCCAAGCGGCAAATATGTTTATGCGGCAAATGAGTCGGGTGGCGAAAATCCTGGGACAATAAGTGCCTTTAAAATTATTGATAATAATGGCTCACTTGAATTTATCAATAAAACATTGTCAGGTGGGGATTTCCCATGTAATATGAATTTTAATAATAATGGCAAATATTTATTGGTCGCCAATTACGGGGATGGATCTGTGGCGACGATTCCTATAAAAGAGGACGGCGGCCTTTCCAGGCCTTCAAGTATTGTGTATCATGCTGGAAAAGGATTGTTTGAGGTAAGGCAGGAAGGCCCTCATGCGCATTATTTCGGAATGGGGATAAATGATTCCTCTGCTTTTGCAGTTGACCTTGGAATAGATAAAGTTGTTCATTACCGGATAAATACAAACGGAAAACTGGATTCCTTGACTTCTACAAGTGTGATCGCAGGAACTGGGCCTCGGCATCTGGTATTTCACCCAACAAAAAAATGGTGTTATATAATATCTGAATTTACGAGCAAAATTGAATCCTTTAAATATATTTCTGAAAATGTTCCTTTCCAGCGTTTTCAGGTAATTGGCACCACCGATTATGAAATGCCATTTTACACTTCCGTTGCTTCTGCTATTAAAATACATCCCAATGGGAAATATTTATATGCTGCCATCAGGGGTAGGCCTACTGGCGATGAAAACAGTATTGCCATGTTCAAAATTGATAACCGAACCGGCAAGCTTGAATACCTTGGGAATGTGGAAACAAAAGGGGATGTGCCACGGGATTTTGCAATTGATCCATCTGGAAAATTTATCGTAGTGGCCAATCAGTTTTCTGAAAATGTCGTTTCATTTAAAATTGATTTGGAAACTGGTTTATTGAATGAAACAGGGTATCAGATGAAAGCGAAGTCTGGTACTTGTGTTAAGTTTTTGAAATAGACCTGTCAGGTTGTTTTATTTCTATATGTCTGGTAACAAATATTTGCTTCCTGACATATAGAAATAAAACAACCTGACAGGTCTGGGAAATAAATATTTATTATGAAAAAAATAGCCTTCTTTATCTTTGGAATTTATTTAACTACAATACTTAATTGTACAAAAATTGCAGAGCAACAAGAGGTTGAAAAACCCAATATTTTATTCCTGTTTACCGACGATCATGCTAAAAATGCACTCAGCATTTACAATGATAAATTAATCCAAACTCCTAATATTGACAGGATTGGTAAAGAAGGTATGGTGTTCAATAATGCCTTTGTTACCAATTCTCTTTGCGGACCTTCACGGGCAACAATATTGACCGGAAAGTATTCCCATTTAAATGGGTTTATGAAAAACGGGGACCGTTTTGACGGTGCTCAACCAACCTTTCCAAAATTGTTGCAATCTGCTGGTTATCAAACATCTATTGTCGGTAAATGGCATCTTGGCACGACGCCAACCGGATTTGATTATTATAATGTGCTGCGGGGACAGGGGAGCTATTACAATCCATTATTAATCGAAAATGGTGATACGGTTATACACCAAGGGCATGTGACAGATATTATTACGGATTTATCCATTAATTATTTAAAAGATAGTATTTCAGATAAACCATTTTGCATGATGGTGCAGTATAAAGCACCGCATAGAAACTGGATGCCGCACCCCAGGTATTTTGATGATTTTGCAGATGACTTACCAATTCCTGAAACGTTTTACGATGATTATAACACACGTTCTGAGGCTGCGGAAAAATCAGATATGCGCATTGCAGACATGTTTCTTTCTATGGATATGAAATTGATGCCCGACGCATTTGGGGAGGATAATGAAACAGGAGGCCTTGCTGATTTCAATCCTGCAAAAAATTGGGAGAATAATATTAATCGGATGTCACCTGAGCAGCTAAATAAGTGGATGACTTATTATGGGCCTATTAATGAGTTTTATAAAAACAACATAGATAATTGGTCGGAAAAAGAATTAGCAGAATGGAAATACCAACGGTACATGAAAGATTATCTTCGTTGTGTAAAATCAGTGGATGATAATATTGGCCGTATATTAAAATATTTGGAAGAAAATGATTTATTGGAAAATACACTGATCGTTTATTCTTCCGATCAAGGATTTTATTTGGGTGAGCATGGTTGGTACGATAAACGGTTTATGTACGAAGAGTCGTTTGGCACACCGATGGTCATGCGTTATCCTGACAAAATTAAAGCAGGTTCTGTGTCTGAAGAAATGGTAATGAACTTAGACCTTGCGGCCACCTTTTTGGAAATTGCAGGTGCGCCTGTTCCTGACGATATGCAGGGGAAATCAATGTTGCCGTTATTTTCAGACCCTGGTAAAAGTGATTGGCGTGATGCTGTTTATTATCATTATTATGCAAATGTTGGTTGGCATTCCGTGCAACGCCATGAAGGTGTGCGAACTAAAACGCATAAGTTAATCAATTTTTATGACCTTGATGCATGGGAATTATATGATCTGGAAAATGACCAGCAAGAATTAAATAATATTTCTGGAAAAACAGAATTCGTTAAAATGGAAGATGCGCTGAAAAATAAATTGCATGCATTGAGGAAAGAATATAAGTTGCCGAATAAAAATTAATTATTTTTTATAAATGTAATAATTGAAACTCTAATTCGTGGATAAAATTGAATTCATAACAAGAATGTCGAGTGTGGGAGGCTACCAAGTGGTTGACATTTTTATTAATGGTTTCAATTTAATAAATATTATTTCCACCGAAGAGCAGTCTATATTTCCCCTCAGCCATGTCAGCGCCTATCCAGGCACTTATGAAGGGGTTCAGTCCTTGCACTCCTTACCTCCAAAGCAACATTTTTGGGGTATCGCCAACCCTGCTTACCAAATTGCCGATAAAAGAGTGGCAGTCCTCGAGAGTGGACGGACGGGCGTGCCCAGCAAATGGACGGTTAGTGTAGAAATACTCGTAAATGGAGAAGAAGTTGTTTGGCAAAAATTCCGGCAAGAACAATTATCGTTGGACTACAAGCCAATTGGGCCTTTTGTGTTTGAGTTGGTGGCCTACAGTCGGGCTTTGCGACAGGAGGGGGTGTAAAAGCAGAATTGACTTGCTCTAACAACCTCTAATGTAGGAGGGGGCGAGTCAGACGGCTTATTTCTGTTTAAGAGACTGCTTAACAAAAATGCCCAAGAGTTTCCTCCCAGGCATTTACTATGCGTTCGAATCCATCAGTGGCATGACCCAGTTGATGGAAAATGAAAGTCATTGATTACCAACGGCCTCCTCCTCCTCCTCCGCCGCCGCCGCCTCTGCGATCGCCGCCGCTGTTTTCCCTTGGTTCGGCCTTCTTGACGACGATAGTGCGGCCATCAAGTTCGGTGTCATTCAATTGGTCGATGGCATTTTGAGCCTCGCCGTCGTCGTCCATTTCAACAAAGCCAAAGCCTTTCGACCTGCCTTTGAATTTGTCCATGATAACGTTGGCAGAAGAAACTGATCCATATTCTTCAAATACTCTTTTCAGTCCTTCGCTCTCTGTATCGAAGCTGAGTTTTGCAACAAAAATATTCATTAAAAAAAATTAAAAATTAAAAAATAAGAAGACAAAGCAATGGTGAAAGCGATGGCTGATTCAAAAAGTGATAAACATCATTTGAAAAAAGCCAAACACAGCTTTCGCAACAACGGATAATAATGATGATGAACGGGAAATTTTAAGTCTTGCGATCGTAATGGAAGGAAGATATAAAACTGCGGGTTATCGAAAATACTGCCTGCGTTTTGCTTTGAGTTCTTTAAACTTACCCCAAAGGAACAGCATTTGGTGTGATTTGTTACGTTCTGGCGGCATTTTTTTTATTTGACCATGCCCCACTCCTAATTTGGAACGATCTAAAAAAAGCTCATATCGGCATCTAAGCCAGATTAAACTAATAAATTAAACATTTTGACGTGTTCTTTTTCCTTCTGAGAAACCTAAAAAACCTTTACGTAGCACCACTATGTGCTGATTTCTTAGATTCCTCAGAAGAAAAAACCAGCCTGCCGGTAGGCAAGTAACCTCCTCAAAATGTCCAATTTATTAGTTTAATCTGGCTAACTGATTTCTGAAATTTCATGTAGGCAGTATTCAGGAGAGGCAATTGCCTTTTTCAAAGTGAGTAAGGAAGAAAAAATAAGTGAAAAAATGGTATCACAGTTCCTCTTTCCCTAATTTCTTTATTGCATAATCCGCCGCCCGTGCCGTCAATGCCATAAAAGTCAGGGACGGGTTTTGTGTGGAAAGAGAAGTCATGCAGGCGCCATCGGTTACAAAAACATTTGGGCAGTTATGTAGCTGGTTCCATTTGTTCAACAGGGAAGTTTTTGGGTCGTGGCCCATGCGCACACCGCCCATTTCGTGAATGTCGAGTCCGGGAGCTTGTTTTGTGTCTCTGGTTTCAATATTGGTGAACCCTGCTTTTTCATACATGTCAGTAAATTGTTCGAAAAAATCCTGGATCATTTTTTCGTCATTGTCGTCATAATCAATGTCTATATTTAATAAAGGAATGCCCCATTCATCTTTTTGTATTTCATCGAGAGACACCAGATTGGTTTCCTTTGGAATCGTTTCACCCATCATATGGGAGCCGACCCGCCAGGGACGATATTCATTGCTGGACAGCAGGTTATTCGACAGTTCTTCGCCAACTCCTTCGCTATTTATTTTTCTTCTTCTTGATGCACCAAATCCAGCTGCATAGCCTCGTAAAAAATCGGTCTCTTGTTTATAAATATTTCTAAAACGAGGAATATAAGCGCTGGTTGGCCGTCCGCCTTCCGGTTTAAAATTTTGATGCCCTTCATGGTCGGCAGATATTTTTGCACGATAATTATGGAAACCAACATATTTTCCCAAAAGGCCATTGTCATTTCCCAAACCATTCGGGAACCGGTCAGAAATGGAATTTAATAATAATAAATTGGTACCAAGGGTAGCCGCATTGACGAATATTATTTTAGCAAAATATTCCGTGGTTTCTTTTGTATTGGCATCAATGACCCTGACTCCGACCGCTTTGTTTTCTTTTTCATCAAATATGATGGAGTGTACCACCGAATTTGGCTGCAACGTTAAATTACCTGTTCTTTCTGCCCACGGAATCAATGTTGAATTGGCATTGAAATAACCACCAAACGGACAGCCTCTTTGGCAGATGTTTCGGCTTTGACAAAGTACCCTTCCTTGTTTTCTGAAAATTTCCCGTTGCTCTGTAATATGAGCACACCGTGCATAAATCACATGTCTATTGTCATAATTGTTTTTGATATTTTCCTGGAAATGTTTCTCCACGCAATTTAAATCCCATGCTTTTAAAAAATCGCCATCGGGCAATGTGTCCACTCCATCCTTATTCCCAGAAACACCAATAAATTGTTCGACAATGGTGTACCATTTTTCGAGGTCTTTATATCGGATTGGCCAGTCCACCGCAAAGCCATCTCTTGCCGGGCCCTCAAAATCAAAATCGCTCCATCTTTGAACTTGTCTGGCCCACATGATTGATTTGCCTCCCACCTGGTATCCCCGGATCCAGTCAAAAGGTTTTTCTTGCACATATGGGTGTTCGGTATCCTTCACAAAAAAATGCATGGCATCTTCCCTGTAAGCATAGCACCTGCTGATAACAGGGTTTTCTTTTTTTACAGTATATGGAATCCGGCCCCGGTGTTTGAAATCCCAGGGTTGCATATTTGTGGTAGGGTAATCTGCAATGTGTTTTACGTCTCGTCCTCTTTCGAGCATCAATGTTTGCAGGCCATTGTCACAAAATTCTTTGGCGGCCCATCCACCTGTCATACCTGCGCCAATGACTATGGCGTCGAAGTGGTGATCTGTATTATTAGGCATATTATTTATTAAACATTTACACACCCGAGGTAGCGACCAGGGATAAATTCAAAATCAAGGTAATTTTTCATAAAATATTCTGAGGTCGTGAAATGTTGTTGGGTGAGGTTGAGAGTGGTATTATAAAAATATGTTAATGGCTCTGAGTTGTTGTCTGGAAATGCGAGGTAGCAGAATAGTTCAATCTTTTTTTCGGCACTGATTCTCTCTAGGGAAGAAGGGTATTTTTCTTTTAACAACAACTGAAACTCATTTAACCCCAACAGGTATGTTTCTGCTTTTTTGGGCGAATAACAATCATTGATTACCGTCAATAAATAATCTTTTGTTTTTTCGGGTGTTGTAATCTCAGGATTGCTGTTTGGCAACATGATTTTAGTCAACTGCCCGATCAGCCTCCATTGTTTTTTTGTGAGGGGAATGTTGTCATAAACAGGCATGGCTTCAAAATCGCATGAGGGGAATATAGCGATCGTAGAAGAAATTATTGCGAGCTGCCTAATTGCTTTTCTTCGTTTCATTATAGGTGATTTATCACTGGTCAGTTTTAGAGGTTGTTAGGGATTCAGGTAGGTGGGGCAAGTTATGTAAATATCCCGAAAGCATGAAATATCCATGCAGGATGCAATCGAATGTGGTATGGTGACGTCGAAGTTGCATAAAGTTATTCCGACGGCCTAAATACAAACCATTGATCCTCAAATACTTCAGCTATTTTTCGTTCCGTAGCTTTGGCTACGAAACTCTAAATGAGCTTCGTCTTGAGAATCAAGCATTTATATTTAGTCTCATCGTAAAACTTTGAACAACTTCATCATATTGCTGTCGGCAATTTCAAACGAATGTAAAAGTCACATTCTTGAAAGATGAGTTGTTGTCTCAATATTTCCCTGAATTCGGCAACAGTGGGTGCTAATAGAATTTGCTCTTTTTCTTCTGTGGAAATATCTTTTACGGGTGTTATTTTTTCCAATTTTTCAAGATCTTCAGGCATGACCGCTTCAAACAATCGAAGATTAAGGCCATAATCGGTGGATAATATGAGTACTTCCCATTTATTTTTTTCTATTTTTTTGTTCAATATATGGTGACCTCTAAAATACTTGAGCATTTGGTCTTCTCCCAGATTGAATAAAGTATCCTTAAGTACCATTTCTCCAGTAATGGAATCTCCATCCACATTTACAGGAATCGGATCTTCAAACTCTTTAAGCCATAATTGATTTCCAATCAATTCTACTCCTGGTGTTGAATCTATTTCAACTGGATCGGTCGTGAAACTGTATTTTTTTTCTTTATGGATGGTTTTGGCTTTCACATATACCAAAGCGCTGTCCGATTCGCATAAAAAGACCCCTCTGTAAACAGGTTCAAAGTAGGCTTTTGGTTCTAAATCCTTGGGTTGTGGTTCTTCGAAAACTACAGGAGGTTCGCTACAAGCGCTGGCCAATAGGGCTAGCATGAATATTGCTCCGAAAATTCTTTTCATAACTGATTATTTTAAAGCTCAAGGTATTGCAAATGAGCTTTAGATCATATGAGATATATTATGAGAGCCATTGATAATCGTCAGCTATAGAAGTATGCCCTTAAGAGCTTGTCTAGTTTTTCTTTTTCCTGAAAACCAATGCTTTAGGCGCTGTCTTCGAATTAACTCAGTCATTTATCCCGATAAATTCTTTCGTTAATTCTGTGCCATCATCCTAAATCATTGATTCTCAGTTCAAACAAAAACTAGACAAGCTCTAATCTTGATCGGTATTTATCGCAACTTGGATTATGGTAAGGAAAAAATTGGAATGATAAGCATCCCCAAAATGAAAAGATTGGGAAAGAAGATAGCCACCAAAATATTGAACCCCAGGAATCAGCATCAATGGCTAAACCAGAAGAAATGACTCCGGCATTTCCAACTCCCTAAGAAAGATAGTGATAGCACCCTCCAGACTTATTTCAGGAACAATTACAAAACACAACTGACCGGGTGCATTTCAAAATGTCGGTAGTACTTCCCCCAGTGTCTGACGCCTCTCCGGGCGTCTGACACTTATGACCGAGTTAGTTGTCGGACGCCCGGAGAGGCGACGGACTCCGGGGGCAAACGAAACCGACAATTTGAAATACGCCCAACCGATTAGATTTGAGTTGACTTACTACTTAGCGTGAGTTCTGGATAATAATCCTTGACAATCAAGAGCTTATGGCGGTTTCTGTCCTTTGATTGTCCCGTTAGGGACGGAACATGGGTAGCAATGCCAAACCAACGGTATTTTTCGTGCCATAGGTACGTAACATTTTCCAC
>JAJCYI010000204.1 GCA_029263015.1 Saprospiraceae bacterium
AAGAGATTTTAAATATTACAACTTCAAAACTCTTTGTGAATGCTTTATAAAATCTTTCAAACGCACGAAATTGAGCAAAATCAAGCTGAAACCTAAAATTTCAGCATGTAAACACTCTACTTATGGGATGACTCATGTTTGAATAGCATAATTAGTTCTTTGTCATCTCCCCATCCACTTTTCGCCAAATCCCCAAAGGATTCCCATCCTGTAGTTCCGAAGGTAACAATTCCCCTGGAAAATCCTGATAAGCCACTGGCCTCACAAAACGGCGAATCGATTCAGTGCCAACGGAAGTGAAGCGCCCGTCTGTAGTAGCAGGATATGGGCCGCCGTGGTGCATGGCATGGCAGACTTCCACGCCTGTAGGAGCACCATTGATGATGAGCCTTCCGGCAATTTGATTCAATTCATTGACGAGGTTGCGGTAGTGGACTAGCTCGTGCGCTTCTCCAAAAATGCTGGCGGTGAGCTGGCCGTGCATGGCCTTGGCCAATTGTATCAACTCGTCGTCATTTTTGTAAGTGACGATCAGCGTGAAAGGCCCGAATACTTCTTCCTGCAACTGTGGATTGCCGAGAAAAGTCTGGACATTGGTGATCCCAGCAGAGGGCAGCACGTTTTCGGAATTTGTTTTATCGGAAGAATAAACGAAACCGACGCCTTGCTGCTCCATTGATTTGGCAAGCGAGCGGTGGTAGTTTTCAAAAATACCCTTGTTCAACATGCACTGCCCCGCAGCGGATTTCATGGTCTCGACGAGGGTTTTCACAAAGCTTTTATGGCCATTTTCAGGAACAAAAAGAAGTCCCGGATTGGTGCAGAACTGGCCTACTCCCAAAGTAACTGAATTGGCCAAAATGACTGCAACTTCATCGCCCCGTTGCTCTAATGTGTTTTGTAAAATGATGATGGGATTCACGCTGCCCATCTCTGCAAACACGGGGATCGGTGTTTCCCGTTTATTGGCAATATCGAACAAGGCCCGGCCTCCGCGCAGGGAGCCAGTAAATGCCACACCAGCTGTCAATGGATGCTTTACGAGTGCGCCGCCGACTTTGTAACCACCATTGACCATGGAGAAAACGCCGTCGGGCATACCGCTTGTTTTGGCTGCTTTTTGGATAGCCAACGAGACCAGTTCGTTGGTGACGGGGTGTGCCTCATGGCCTTTGACGACTACTGGGCAACCAGATGCCAAGGCCGCTGCCGTGTCGCCTCCAGCAGTAGAAAATGCCAATGGGAAATTGCTGGCCGTGAACACCACGATCGGCCCCATTGGGCTGTACATGGTGCGGACATCAGGTTTGGGGATCGGCTTGCGGCCGGGGTCGCCATGATCGATGATGGCATTTACCCACGAGCCTTCTTCCACATGTGTTGCAAATAATCGCAACTGCCCAACCGTGCGGCCCCGTTCGCCTTTGACCCGACCTTCTCGCAGTCCTGCTTCGGTCATGGCGGCGTCTATCAGTTGCTCGCCCAGATTTTCTATTTCATCCGCGATGGCACGCAGGAACTTTGCTTTTTGGGCACCTGTGAAATGACGGTATGTTTGGAAAGCTTCGTGTGCCTTTGTCAACGCAGCATCCACTTCCGAACGGGTTGCGATTTTAAATTCGGGAGCACCAGTCACTGCTTTGGCAGAATGGCTGGCGAGTGTACTGCGGCTCTTTCCCGATTTTTTGAATCCAATTATATTTTTTCCAGTGAGTTTCATGAAAATGGTTTAACGGTATGTTGGTATAATGGTGTATTGGTTTATCGGTGTATTAGTACGGAGGTGAACCCATTAAATCGATACACCGCTAAACCACCAAACCGATTTTAAACTTTTGGCAATTTTGGACGGTTGGCCAGTCCATCTTTCAGGATTTTAAGCACCCGTTTCCGCTCTGCACCTTTGAGTCTTTGGCGGGGCGGGCGGACATGTTCAGTACCAATGCCAGTCATTACTTCGGCCAATTTAATATTTTGTACCAATTGTGGGCTAATATCGAGTTCAAGAATTGGTAAAAACCAGCGGTATATTTTCAGGGCTTCCTTAATGCGCCCTGCTTTTACTAATCGGTAGATGACCACCGTCTCCCGTGGGAACGCATCCACGAGTCCAGCAACCCAACCGTGGGCGCCCATCGCCAATTCTTCCATGGCGAGGGTGTCCACGCCGCAGAGGATTTTCAGACGATTTGGCCCAAAGCGGTTGATGATGCGGGTGACATTGGAAATGTCGCGGGTGCTTTCTTTTACCGCCTGGATATTTTTTCTTTTCAATAAAACCTCAAACATGTCAAGTGTTACCTCGATCTTGTAATCCACGGGATTGTTGTAAACTAAAATAGGTAGGTCGGTTGATTTTGATACATCTATGAAGAAATTTGTGGTTTCCGCATCGGTTGGCTTGTATTGCATGGGAGGCAAAACCATGAGTCCGTTAGCGCCATTTTTCTGGGCTTCGTTTGCGACAGCGATGGCTGCTTTTGTCGAGCGCTCCGCGACATTTACAATCACAGGGATTTTGCCCTTGGCCAAATTTAGGCAAGTAGTCAGTAGCTGCATTTTTTCATCTTGCAACAGTGTACTCGCTTCGCCCAAGGAGCCTCCGATCACCATGCCGTCAATGCCGGCCTTGATCTGTGCATTTATATTTTTAGAAAAGGCTGGGATGTCAAGGTCGCCTTTTTTCGTGAATTTTGTCGTGAGCGCCGGATAGACGCCTTTCCATTTTATTTTCATGGTAGTAGGTTTATTGATTTTAGGGGCAAAATTAGGAAGTTTGGGGTTGGTGGGTTTCAAAAAAAATATCCAATATTGATACGATATTGATTTGTTTTAATTTAAAGCTGAAAATCATCACCATCTTAGTATTGATTTTATATTCAACCACGTCTTAGGGTTACGCTCAAAATAAAATGTCGGCAGGGTTTCCGAACCCAACCGACATTCGTCCGTCACATCCAAGCAAGGACAATTTATGTAATCCGCGGCAGTTGATTATTTATCCAAAACCACCAATTTTTTACTTGTTTTATGGCCATTTCTTTCGAGAGTGACTACATAAAATCCAGGGCTTGTATTTCCGATCCAAGTCTTTTTTTCTTTTGTTTTGGTTGAGAAATGAAGCCTTCCCGCCGCATCAAAAACATTGATATCCGAGGATTCTGCAGGGAATGCGGGGTCGAGCCATTCTATCCAAAAACCTTCTGTATTGGGGTTGGGGTACAAAATAACAGCGGGTTTGTCTTGGTTCAGGTCTTCGACAAAAGTGACAGGGAGTTCTTCAACCAGCGTATTTTCGGTTGTATTTGTCACAATGGCCGGGTTGAAATCGAAATAGATTTGGGCCGTGTTTTCGATGGTCGTTGGATCGGGGAGCCCTTCCCTTGGGGCGATCCTGTATTTCACAAAACCATGACTGGCTGGCCCGTCAAAGGACTCCCAAAGCAGGTTTATGTTTTCAAAAACAAAAGTTAGAACGCCATCGGCAGTCATGGTAGTTCGGACAGGATGGCTAAAGGAAATGACCTCAAAACTGGCAGGGTCGAGGTTGGCATCCAAGGTGTCCCTAATGACGACTATGAAAGCGGTGTCGTTGCCCTTGTTTTGAAAGCGGATGGTAAAATCGAGCGGGTCGGTCAGCAAGGAAAGATTCCCTATATAATCACCAGTCGCTTCTGCCTTTTTATCGTTTGGGTCATAAGAACACCGGACTTCGGTATTGGTGTAATCCTGTGTGGTCTGCGTGATATTTTCATTTTCGGTGCGGGTTGCTACCACGTTGAATTCGAGCAGGTCGCCAACAGAGTTTGCCCCTGGGCTTTTGAATTTCACTTTGATTGGCTCGTATCCAAAAGGGGCCAAATCCTCGTATTTCCATGTAATGACATTTCCTTGGTTGCTTTCAGGCGGCTTGTTGGATTCGAGAAGTAAAAGGTTTGGATAAGTGGTCAGTTCGATTGAGCCACTTGCAGGGAGCAGGCCGTGGTTCGGCACCTGTATCCAAATAGTGAACGTTTCATTGCAGCGCGCCATGCTTGCCGTTATGTCCACGCTGACGGAGTCGGGCGGGTCGTTGCTCCAAACACCGAAATCAAAACCAGTTTGGTCAGCATTGCCCATGAGCAAGGACAAGGTGGAAGGGGATGTGGGGACATAAGGGGTATCGGGCTGTATGGATATTTCATGGTTTCCAGTAGTGGGGTAAAAGGTGTATAGGCCGCCAATGCTGGAATAAGTTGTTGTTTGGTCAGGTTGCAAAATGATTTTTTCGCTGGGGAGGCCGGGTTCACCATTGGGTGCTTTTGTGCCGTCTTGGTCTGTATCAAAAAAGACCTGTCCCCTGATACTGTTTGGTGGGTTGATGATGCGGGTGGAAATGCCGTATTCGTTGAAGACGGAGACGCCGGTGCTGTGGACGAACCATTTGTTGCCATACGGATCTATTTTGACTTCCCATACCATGTCTTCGCCAATGGGGGAATTGGTGACATTGTATTCCGTAAAGTTGTTTCCATCCCAAAAATGAACGCCGTTGGTTGTGGCAAACCATAAATTCCCATATACATCTTCGGTCATGGACAACACGTCTCCTTTGCCGCTCAAAACCGGGAAAACCTCCCAGTCCGCACCATTGTACCGAAGGGCCTGCCCTTTGTTCCAAGCCCAGATAGAGCCGGAGTGATCCGCATAGACCCAAAAAACAGCTATGGGCAGGGGAGAGTTGGACGAATTGAAAACCTGCCAGTCCGTTCCATCAAACTTGGCGAGGCCTTTTCCGTAGGTTCCCATCCAAACATTGCCGTCCAAGTCAAAGGCGATATCCCAAATTGTATTCGTTATTGGGGAGTTCGACTCATTGTACCAAGTCCATGCACTGCCATCAAATTTGCCGACCCCATTGTTCCTCGTAGTTACCCAGACATTCCCATCTGGGCCAATTTTCACCTCGATAGCCCCCCCGCCTCCATTGTGTTGAGTGAAACTGGTTCCATCGTAACTCACTATGCCATTGCTGCCTTCATAAGACCCGATCCACAGCATGCAATTGGCCGTATCGGTTGTCATCGTCCAAGTATCAATAGAGACGCCAATATCAGAAGGTTTGTATTCTTGCCAATTTATGCCATCAGATACGTTTAATACTGCCGTTGAATTCCCCCCAAACCAAGTATTTCCGTTGCAATCAAATGCAATGTCCTTTAAATAATTGTCTCCCAAGGGATAAAACTCGGTGTTGTACCCTTTCCAAACAGTACCGTCAAATTCAAATACTTTTGGATAATGTATGCCCGCAGTTTGAAAATGTGCGACCCACCAATGCCCTTGTTCATCAATATACTTGAGGACTGGGCTTGTTACTCCTTGCGGCGGAATGGCAGGTCGTCGAAATCCCAACTTTCCCATCCTGCGCCATCGAACTTCGCATAAGTCCTATCTACCGCATTTGGGCCATAAGTTATCCAAAGGTTTCCTTTCTCATCTTTGAACGGCACCCACGAACTGCCAACCTGATAAGGGCTTCCATCATAGTCCATTTCTGACCATTGGTTGCCATCGTACCTTTTCAATATCACTTGATTGAGGCCGGCACCATACTTTGATATTACACAGATCAATTTATTGTCATCCATTGCCCAAATGCTGCGGAAATTTTCATCTGCCGCTAAGCCCACGTCGGTTTTGGTAAACGAAGCCACCACATTGTTACCATCGTATTGCTGAACCTTTTGATCTGCAATCAGCCATATATGTCCATTTGGGGCAATGTCAAAATGCTGGACATTGGTGATATTGTTATTGGCGGGGCCAAACACTTCATCCATATAGGTGAACTCGTTCCCATCAAACCTGAAAAATTTACTGCAGCCTCCACAATTATTGTTGATTGTGGAACTGATCCACAAATCCCCATTCGGTGCAGCTTTAATCTCAGAAACCCTGATAAGTGTGTCTCCCGTGTTGATATGATAAAACTGCTCCCAGTTCTCACCATCAAAACGCATCAGCCCCCCATTATCGCCTCCCAGCCATTTCACCCCGTCGGGTGCTACGTAAATGGATTGGATGCCAAAGCCACGCATGCCTGAATTGGCGGGGAGATACAATTGTCGCTCTTCCGTTTCCAGGTCAATGCGGACAAGGCCTCCCTGTGTGCCAACCCACAGGAAATTGTCCTCTATGGCTATATCGTAGGTGAGATGGTCATTCACATAATTGACCCATTTCTGACTTTGGGCATTTAAAAAGAAAGGAAAAAAAAGGAACAGAAAGTAGGGGTAGGAGCGCATAATAGAATGTTATAAGGTTGAGAAAAAATGAACAGCCGTAAAATAGCGGCATTTTCTGGTTCGTACAAATCCAAGTTCGGTATTGTCATGGGGAATTCAAAAATGTTTTGGTGAAATGAATCGGGCGATTTTCGCTACATTGGCTGTTTGTTTTTAAGCAACTGCAACGTGCAATCGGCAATAAAATCCGGCATTTTGAAAACCATGATTCCCCTGGATTTTAAATGTTCTTTTGGTAATTAAATTTTCCGACATGGACAAGCGATCTTTGTTCAAATAACAATATGATGAAAGCACTACCCTTCAACATACCAAAAACCGCCAACGAATCCTTTCGTGTTCAGGAAGATCAGCAGCTACATTTTTACGACGTGCTGCATTGCCACCCTGAAATTCAATTGACCTTAATCGTAAAAAGCGAAGGCGTGTATTCCATTGCTCACCAGATGGGCCGATTTGTAGAGGGTGATATGTACTTGATCGGGGCGGACGTGCCACATGTTTTTAAAAATGGGGAGGCTTGGTACAATGACGGGGTAGAGGCAAGAGCAAATTCTATTTCTTTGTTTTTTAAGGAGAATAGTTTTGGTGAGGGTTTATTTGGGGTGCCGGAATTTTTAAAAATCAAACAGATTATGGAGGGGTCAAACCGAGGCATCAAACTATCAAAGGAATTGGCATCTGAACTTGCTCCTCAAATGCTCGATATGACAAAGTTGACAGGAGCAATGAGGATTATCAAATTGCTTACTTTTCTTGAAAAAATAGCGGTAAACGGCGATTGGGAATATCTTTCACCACCAATTGAAAAAAGCTCCCCAAAAGAAAACTATGAACGTTTGAACAGCATTGTTGCCTATATCTTGAAAAACTATTCACAGCAAATCAGTCTGGATGATATTGCACGGGAGGCCCACCTCAGCCCTTCTGCATTCTGTCGCTTTTTTAAAAAACGTACCCGCAAATCGTTTGTGGAATACCTGAATGAATTTAGGGTGGGCATGGCCTGTAAAATGCTCATGGAAGGCAATGATCCTGTTTCCCAAATCTGCTATCAGGTTGGATTTAACAACCTCACCAATTTTAATCGGCAATTTCGCCGGGTGATGGGGATGACGCCAATGGGGTATCGGAAAATAAAGAGAGACGCTTTTCCGAAAAACATTTCTCTCTGAAGTAATTTACTGGCATGCAATCTGTGGTAGAACTACTATGCTAACATGAACACAAGGCGGGAGTTCTGAACCAGTAAATTACTTTATTCTATTGTTCTTCTTCCAATTGTATAGCAATATAAAGAAGAAGGCATATAATCTAAAGAATAGTCTTCAAATTGAAGCTCATTTGTTATATCAATTGTCGTTACAATCGCTTTATTTAAATTATTTTTTATTAAAAAATTAGATAGACTTTTTAATTCTCTTGGATTTTTAAAATATCTATTACTCCATTTTATTTCAACCGCCCAAGATGGTTTTAAATTGTCAGAGGTTAATCCTACAATATCTACTTCTCCTCCTTTCCACCTTGCATAATAAGGCGTGTACCAATACCTGTGAAACCATTGAGAGTAAATGGCAGTTTCCACCATATTGCCCATTACTTCAGAATTACTATTGATTGGTGAAAATAATGCACTTCTCAATGATGGATTTGTTAAATAGATTTTAAAATAGTTTGCTCTTTTAAATTTTTTTCCACTTAAATCAATCCTATTCACTACCCGAATTAAAAACGCCGCTTCAAGATAACTTATGTATTTTTTGATAGTATTTTTTGACACCCCTGATGAAACCGACAAATTATCATAAGAGAACTCATTTCCTGAATTAAATGCTATGGTAGTAAATAATGAATTCAACTCCTGTACATCTTGAATTCCGTATAGACTTGGTAAATCTCTTAAAAGAACTTTATCTATAATATCACTCTTAATGTATCTTCCGGGATTAGCTTGTATTTCTTTAGATAGCGAAACTTCTGGATAACCACCAAAATTTATATAATCTATGAAATGACTATTTAAGTCGTTAATATTAACTGTACCAAATACAGTAAGCAAGGATTTATTCCATTTCTTTTTTTGCGGAATAATTAAATTTTCTAAATTTTTAAGGTGAATATACTCATGAAAGGTAAGTGGCGGAAGTGTAAAATCAGTAAATCTTCCAGCGCCTGATTCGTCGCTTTTTAATTTAAGTGCTGCTGCTGCTGACCCTGAAACGATAAATTTTGTGTGATGATAAGAATCAACTAATGATTTTAAATGCACTTCCCAATTTTTCAAGTATTGTACTTCATCAAAAAATACAAAAAAGCCTTTTAAATCGTCTTCTTTTCCAACTGCTTTTCTACAAAAATTAAAAAGTTCTTCGATGCCGATACCGTTGAAAACAGGAGTTTCAATGGACAAATAGAATATTTTTTTTGGGTCGATTCCTTCGTCAATCAACTTTTGAATTGTATGGAAAATCATTACTGTTTTTCCAACTCTTCTAGGCCCCATCAAGACTGCTGCTCTTTTTATTTTACTTTTTGTAACAAGTGGAAGAAACTTAGCAAAATAGAGCCTTCTTTTCATTGAGTGGTAGAATTCATCAATTTTTCCGTCTACCCACCATGGATTTTCAAATCTAATTCTATTTAGTACTTGTTCTTCAGTAATTTCAAATAATGGCATATAGGATTATATTTTTGAACCTAAAATAACAAATATAGAACTTTAGAGTCAAATAATTGACCCTATTTGTCATTTTGTTGGATTTTAAACAAATTATTCACAGCAAATTAGTCTGGATGATATTGCACGGGAGGCCCACCTCAGCCCTTCTGCATTCTGTCGCTTTTTTAAAAAACGTACCCGCAAATCGTTTGTGGAAAACCTGAATGAATTTAGGGTGGGCATGGCCTGTAAAATGCTCTTGGAAAGCAATGATCCTGTCTCCCAGATTTGCTATCAGGTTGGATTTAACAACCTCGCCAATTTCAATCGACAGTTTCGCCGGATGATGGGGATGACGCCGACGGGCTATCAATTGTTCGCTTATTCCAAATGAGGACGCAAGAGACAGTACGCTCCGACCATCTCGGTTCATTTTTAAAATACTCGATTTAAATTCCGCATCATAACGGCGACGTTTGTCTGATCCTTTCCTTTTCATATGGGCACAAATTTAAGATAGTTTTGTGTCCTCATTTTCTAAGCCATCTCATATAGTTTCAAAATCCCCTGGCAGTGAAACCACCAGCAATTCCAAATCATTTGAAGCCTTATCGACCTGGTATTTCAGATTTGGTGGAATGACAAAAGCATCTCCTTTATTTAGGCGTTGCAACTCATGCCCAACAGCATTTAATTCCATCTTCCCTTGCATCACAAAAGTAAAAAAGATGTCTGCATCGTGGCTGACTAGTTGTGGTTTTGCCATTGGTTTAAGAGGACGAACAACATGTACGGATGCGACGCCTTTAGTGGCTTTGTTGATTCCTGTTTCCCGGAATTCAAAACCTGGTATTCGCCAGGACGCCCAGGTGGCGTCATCTAAAATATGATGGCAAAACCGTTGACCTTGGAATTCCTTGTCTGGACGGTAGTGCTGAGTTGGCAGTTCCATATCGTGATCGATGGTGGTCATATGTTCGGCTGGCACGCCTATTTCGATAACTTCCAGGTTGTCCGATGACTCTAGTACCCGATGTCTTATTTCGGGCGGTTGAGTCACACAATCACCTGCCTTAAGAATAAAAGGAGGCCCTTGGTCTTCGTAAACCAATTTGACCCAGCCGCTGTAGCAAAATATCAATTGAAAACCGATGGTATGGTAATGCACCATATCGGGAACTGGGCCGCCGTTGGGAATTCGGATATGGGAGGCGATGATACTGCCGCCTAAGCGATCGGGGATCAGGTCGCGATAAAGCATGCCTGCCCTGCCAATGACCCAGGGGTCGCTATCCTGTAATTGGCGCACCTCAAATTTGTGCTGAGTAGCAGGAAAATATAAGTGGTAGGATTTGGGCTGGACTTTGAAAAGTGTGCCGGCGGGAGCTGTGAATTCTTTTTTTTCGCCGAATTGTTCTGGATAATCCGTTGACAGGATAATGGTGGCAGGAGGACAGTCGGCTTTTATATCCAAAACTATATGGAGGCCATGCCCCGACATTTTGGCCACGGCTGGATCGTCAGCAGGATAGATGTTGTCGAGCCGAAATCCAAAGTTCGAGAAAAAATCAATGTCTTTCCTTAAATCTTTACTTGGTAGTAATACCTGTGCGAAACTGTCGCTATTATTTTTTGTGCTCATTATTTTTGAGAAAAAAGATATGGCAAATTTTGAATTTGCCAAACCTCCGTTTACCAATAACCAATAACCAACCTTGTCTTACCTCGCCTCATCCAACCACAATTCAATTTCCACTTCTTTTTCATTGCGTAAAACCTTCAGGGTTACCTGTTCGCCTGGCTTGTATTTTTCCAAAATAAGAATTAGGTCTTTTCCGCTATCAACTTTGTCGGCATTGATAGCGAGAATGGAGTCACCTATTTGGATGCGTCCATTGCTGTCACGGTAGGTAGGTTGGAGACCTGCTTTTTCAGCCGCACTACCTTTGATGACGTGGAGGATTAGGGCGCCTTTGAGGCCGAGCTTGCTCGTTGTTTGTTGGTTGACCAAATCGATTCCGAGTGTTGGGCGCATAATTTTACCATGTGCAATCAGTTCAGGCACGACCCATCGCACCTCGTCCACAGGAATGGAAAACCCAATACCTGCCGATGCGCCAGAAGGGCTGTATATGGCAGTGTTCACGCCAATCAGTTGGCCAGAAGAATTGAGCAAAGGGCCACCGGAATTACCGGGGTTGATGGCTGCATCAGTCTGGATAGCCCCGCGGATGGGTATGCTGCTGACCGACTGGATTTCCCGGCCCAGGGCACTGATGATGCCGGTGGTCAAGGTTTGGTCAAGTCCAAATGGGTTGCCGATGGCATAGACATTTTGGCCGACCAAAAGATTGGATGACCCTCCGACTGGGATAGGCGTTAAATCTTTGCTTGGTGCATCAATTTTCAGGACAGCAAGATCTTTTTCTGGAGCTTGCCCGATTAGTTCTGCGTCCCAGGTAGTTTGGTCGGAAAGCGTTACTTGTGCCCTATCGGCGCCCTGAATCACATGAAAATTGGTAATGATGTGGCCCTCGTTGTCCCACACAAAACCAGAGCCGCTGCCCTGTGGGATTTCCATCACATTGCGGCTCCAGAAATCTTGGCGGAATTTGGAAGTGGTAATATAAGCAACGGATGGTGCTGAGTTTTCGAACAACTGGATGGTTGCCTTCTCATGTTCGTTCAGGCCAGGAGGGATAGGTGCATGGGGCAGGGTGGCTTCCCCGCCAGTTGAAATTAGAGGCTCTTCATGTGTTCCAGTGGTAGCCTGGGAGGCTTCGTCAGTTTGGTTTGACATGGTTTGCCAGGCAGTGCCGAGGAAGAAACCGGCAATCAAGATTAAAATGAAAAAGATGAATTTTATGGATTTCATAGTTCTGTTGTTTTTGCAAAAATATGGACTTTAGTAAAAACTTAAAGTTGCAACTACCCCAATGTTGGCCTATCCTCAACAATTTCGGAGACGTTTTTGAATTTAATGTTCTGCATGATTTAATTTCAAGAAAGGGACGCTGATAGTTTTGCCGATTGTTCGGCGAGCTTCAAAAAAACAAATCCCACCAAAAAAGCCCACCTTTGCAGCCAAAATTTAAGATTATATGACATTTCAGGAACTTGGTCTCATTGAACCGATATTAAAGGCGCTTAAAGAAGAAGGTTACCAGACCCCGACCCCCATTCAGGAAAAAGCAATCCCACATGCCCTCAGCAAGAGGGACGTGCTGGGCTGTGCGCAAACGGGTACCGGCAAAACGGCAGCATTCGCCTTGCCCGTATTGCAAAACCTCCACCGCCAACAGCCTCCTCAAAGCAAGAACAGGAAGATCAAAACATTGACGCTGACCCCTACCCGGGAGTTGGCCATTCAAATAGCTGATAGTTTTAAGTCCTATTCGAGGCATTTGGACATCCGTGGCACCGTCATTTTTGGAGGAGTGCCACAGAAACCACAGGAGGTGAAACTGCGCAGGGGTATTGATGTACTGGTAGCAACACCTGGCCGCTTGCTCGACCTGATGAACCAGGGCATTGTTGACTTGTCCGATGTCGAAATATTTATACTGGACGAGGCTGATAGGATGTTGGATATGGGATTTATTCACGATGTCAGGAGGATTATCAAAGCTTTGCCGTCGCAACGGCACACGATGTTCTTCTCTGCTACCATGCCCAACGAAATAGCCAAACTGGCACAGGAGATACTTACCGACCCGATAAAAGTAGCGGTCACTCCGATTTCCTCTACTGCTGAGAAAATTGAGCAATCCATTTATTTTGTTGAAAAGAAAAAGAAAAGGCATCTGCTTGCTCATCTGATGGAAAATCCTGCGATTACATCTGCTTTAGTATTTACCAGAACAAAGCATGGGGCGAACAGGGTAGCACGGGACTTGGACAGGGTAGGCGTTGATGCATTGGCCATTCATGGCAACAAGTCGCAGACTGCCCGCCAAAAGGCATTGAGCAATTTTAAAGAAGGTAAAATTAGAGTGTTGGTGGCGACCGATATTGCTGCCCGAGGAATTGACGTAGAGGAACTTACGCATGTCATCAATTTTGATATTCCGAATATTCCAGAAACTTATGTTCACCGTATTGGCCGCACAGGTAGGGCTGGGGCCAGCGGGATTGCATTGTCATTTTGTGACGTAGAGGAAATGCCTTATTTGAAAGATATTCAAAAATTGATCGGCCTGAAAGTGCCCATAGAAAGTAATCATCCTTTCCATTATGACCCGAACAACCCGCCCGAACCTGCACCCAAAGCAGAGCGGCCTCAACGAGAGGGCCGTGGCGGACATGACAGAAGGGGAAAACCGAAAAAGGGAAAATTTCAACACCAACCGAAAAGACAAAAAGTGGATAGCACAGATGAGCGCAATGACCGCCCCGTTGAAGGGAAGGGGGGACAATCCCAACCTTCTCGCAATAGTAAAGACAACCGCCGCCGTCCTGACGGTAGGAACCGGCAACGGGACAGTGCTCCTCATGGTGAGAAGGAATCAATAAAGAAGCCGCAAGATGAAAATAAAGAGACCTCCACAGAGGATAAAAATGATGATGGCAAATGGTCTTCTTCTATCTTTGGGAAACCAAACGCAGGCAAAAAAGGATTTGTGATAAAAAGTGACCGTTATGATAAGCCCAAGGGCAAGTCAGGGAGGAGACCTAATAGAGGTGGAAAGAGGTGAGGCTAGCGGTGCTCTTCCGAAAGGGTGGGAATTCAATTCCCACCCTTTGGTAAGAGCACCGCTAGCCGTGAACACGTTACATTCAATAACTGCTTTTACCCCTTTTCAAAAAGATTCCGATCCCATTTTTATCTATCTTCCCAAATCTGGCCCCTGACCCCTCAAGCCTGACTTCTAAACATAACTCCCCATTATGCTTACAAAAGAGCAAAAAAGGGCATATCGCTCCGACCTCTTCCGCCACCTCGATGGCGTCGCCACTGCACCAACGGCATACGCCTTGAATGAACATGGTGTACTGGAATATTTACTGAAAAAAGAAGAAGCACTGTTATCAGAATTGACTGCAAAGTTCAATGCGAACAAAGGCTACCTCAATGTCGCGCTGCACATATTAAGTTCACAGGGTTGGTTGGATTACAAGGTAGATAACAAGCAAAACGAGGTAAGGTATAGTATCAATAATAATAGTGAAACTGCTTTTTCGCTTTGTCACCTGTACCAAGATGTAGTGGAGCTGCTCAAGTTTTCAGGGAAGTTTCACAGGCGGAAATTTCAGCGGGAACCATTTGCCGTACTGGAAGGCATTTTCAAAAAGTACCGGGAAAACTATGGCCTCGCATTTTCAGAAGACGAAAATGAAAGACGCACTCAAGAACAGGTGTTGAAACATATAGAAGGTGTCATTATTGGGCCAACCGTCGTTGCCCTGGGGATGGGCGGGATGTTCCACAAATACTTTATGGAGGCTTCTTTTATGCCCGATGAATTCCATGAGGATGTAGAGAGTTTTGATAAAATGCTCGATTTTTTTGCCTTCCTCGGCTGGTTTGAAAAAAAACGACAGACCTATCGTTTCACCGACAAAGGGATGTTCTATGCCAGGCGTGCCAGTGCCTATGGAGTCACGGTTTCCTATATTCCTACTTTCAGAAATTTGGAGGAACTGATTTTTGGCAATCCTAAAATATTGTGGCAAGTCCCAGAAGGTTCGCCCGAAATGCACGTAGACCGAGAAATGAACGTGTGGGGAAGCGGCGGTGCGCATTCCACTTATTTCAAAAAAATAGACGAGATCATCATCTCCCTTTTCAACAAGCCGCTCAGCGAACAGCCCAAAGGCATCGTTGACATGGGTTGCGGCAATGGGGCTTTTTTACAGCATATTTTTGAGGTGATCGAGCAGCGTACCCTGCGGGGTGAAGTACTCGAAGAACACCCACTGTTCCTGGTGGGTGCCGACTTCAACCAAGCCGCACTTAAAGTGAGCAGGGCCAACCTCATCAAGGCCGATATATGGGCCAAGGTCATCTGGGGCGACATCGGCAGGCCCGACCTGTTGGCCAAAGATTTAGAGGAAGATTATGGCATTGCTCTCAGCGATCTGCTCAATGTCCGTACTTTCCTCGACCACAACCGAATATGGGAAGTGCCCGAGCCCAAAACCGCTGGGAGACTCAGTACTTCGAGTGGGGCCTTTGCCTTTCGTGGCCAGCACCTCAGCAACAACGATGTGGAAGACAACCTGCTCATGCACCTGAAACGTTGGTCGCCGTATGTGGGCAAGTTTGGTCTGCTCGTCATTGAACTGCATACGATTGCTCCGGAATTGATTGCTGCCAACCTTGGGCGTACTGCTGCCACTGCTTATAATGCCACGCACGGTTATTCCGACCAGTATATTTTGGAGGTCGGTATTTTTAATAAAATTGCTGCCGAAGCTGGTTTGTACGCGGATGAAAAATATTTCAGTAAATTTCCCAATTCTGATTTGGCGACAGTGAGTATCAATCTGCTGAGGGGAAGCTTTTGAACCAAGAATTGAATCCCGATTCCTAATTTCATCATTGTGAAACTTTTCCTCTACCTATTCTACTATTCTGCCAAACTCCTTGTCCGGGCGGCCAGGTGGGTTTATTATTCGGAAAGGGGATTGGTAAACGAGGAACGAACCGATCACAAAGGACCGGTTATTTTAGTGTCCAATCATCCGGGTACGGTGATGGATCCTTTGAATTCAGTGGTCAACATGAATCGGATGGTCAATTTTTTGGCCAATGCCAGTTTGTTCAATACAAAGTTCAGCCATTGGTTTTTAAGCACTTTTTATTGCATTAAAATAGAACGGTATGTCGATACGGGCGGCAAGCCGCTGAACAATGAAGCTGCATTTCGACAGGCGACCAATTTTTTGACAGGGGGCGGATGCCTTTACATTGCGCCCGAAGGCGGTAGTTATGAAGGTCGCCGAATTCAAAAATTAAAAACCGGCTTGGCCCGCATTGCACTGAATACAGAACAGGAAAATGATTTTAATCTCGGGCTTCAAATCCTGCCGATCGGTCTGAATTATTCTGACCCCTCGAAATTCCGCAGGCCGATCCTTGTCATAATGGGAGAGCCGTTTCCCGTAGCCATTTTCAAAAAAGACTGGGAGGAGGATAGGAGAGGGGCGGTACGGGAGTTGACGCTTCATTTAAAACAATGCATTGCAGATGTTATCCTAAACACTTCCGATGACGAGGAAGATACTTTACTTGCGAACTTGGAGGTCATGCTGCACAACGAATCTAAATTACCATTATTTGAGCAGTATAAACGCGCTAAAATGGTTTTGCAAAAGATACAGAAATGGAGGGTGGAACAGCAGCATTTTATTGCTGATTTTTCAGAATCGGTTGGCACTTATTTTGAGAAAATACAAAAAATAAACGTCGAGGATGTTTCATTAAAAACGGATTCTCAACAAATTTTTCCGCAGGGATTGCTCTTATTGTTGGCTTCTCCATTTGCTTTGGTTGGTTATGCCACTCATTTTTTACCTGCATTTTTGATAAAAAAACTAAGTGAAAAATTGAGCGGTGACCCAGTTTGGGCTCCGACCTATAAGGTGGCGGGCGGGCTGGTGATTTACCCAGTAATTATTCTATTGCAGATTAGATTGTTGGATGTGTGGTTTTCCACTTTCGGGGAAACAGGCCTTTATTTGAAATGGCTTTATATTGTGGGCATCATACCTACAGGGCTGCTGGCAGAATGGTTTATTGGTAAATGGAAAATATTCATGAGCAACTGGCGGTTTCGACGTTTTGCGAAGACGAACCAAAATGAACATCGGGAGTTGTTGCAGCAGCGGGAGTTAATTTTGCAGGCTATTCGGTAGATTATAAGGCTGGACTTCGAGGAAGTTTAAAACTTCCTCGAAGTCCAGCCTTATAACTGGCATCAACCATGCTCGAACAAATCTTATTATACAGCTTCCTTGCAGCCACTGCCATCCAGTTGTTTTTCTGGCTGTATTTCTTTTCCCGTCTTGCTTTGTATCAAGAAAAAAAAGACCTTCCCGCATCCGCCGTCCCTCGTCCATCAGTATCAATAATCATCTGTGCACACAATGAGGCGGAAAATTTAAAGGCCAATCTTGACCGTATTCTAAATCAAAACTACCGTTCCTTCGAGGTAATTGTCGTCTCACACAATTCATGTGATGAAAGTTTAAATATATTATCATCTTTGCAATATCGCTTTAAACATCTAAGGATTATTGAATGCAACGATCCTCGACCCGGTAAAAAATATGCATTGGCAAAAGGTATCGGGGAAGCGAAAAACGAAGTTCTTTTATTGACGGATGCCGACTGCAAACCCACCAGTAAAGATTGGTTGAGAACCATGGTGGAGAATATGGATGGCAAGGCTGAGATTGTACTGGGGTTTGCCCCATATGATGAAATGCCTGGCTGGCTCAACAAGTTCATTCGATATGAAACTTGCTACACCGCGATTCAATATTTTTCGTTTGCATTGGCTGGGATGCCTTATATGGGAGTAGGCAGAAATATGGCCTATCTCAAAAAGCTGTTTCGGCAGACAGAGGGTTTTGAAAACCACCGAGATTTGGCATCAGGCGACGATGATTTGTTTATCAATCAAGTCGCAAATAATAAAAACACAAAAATTCAACTTGATCCACGGACTTTTGTGTTTTCAAAACCGAAGCTTACTTGGAAAGCTTATATCCGTCAGAAAACGAGGCATTTATCAACAAGCAAGCGTTATAAACTACCACATAGAATTCTACTATTTACGCTCGCTATGAGTCATTATCTACACTATTTTTTGGGAGGAATATTTATCATATATAAATTTAGCATAATATTTGCTCTATTGGGATATGCGGTGAGGATGAGTGTAGTGATGGCTTTCAGCAGCGTCATTTTGAAAAGGTTACGACATAAAAAATTGTGGCCCTGGGTTCCCGCCCTTGATGCTTTTCTGGTACTATACTACATTTTGTTCACTCCGATGATTCTCATGAACAATTACACCCAGAGATGGAATTAACACTAACGAAACACACCAATGGTCTGTCCCAACAGACATCCACAATCACTCACAGTCTCTCACCTAAAGCCTCCGAAGATTACATCTTGGTACAGGCTGCCATTACAGGTGACCAACAGGCTTTTTCATCACTCTTAAATCGCTATCGTGCGTCCGTTTATAACCACCTTCTTAAGATGGTGCGCAATCCGGACGATGCTGAAGACCTCACACTTGAGGCTTTTGGCAAGGCATTTAACAAATTGTCCACGTATGCGCCGCACTTCGCTTTTTCGACTTGGTTGTTTAAGATTGCAGTAAACAACTGCATTGACCACATCCGTAAAAAGCGCCTGCATTTTCTAAGTATCGATCAGCCTTTGGAGCCACATGGCAACAAAGATTTCACGGGTACTATTAGAACTTCTGCCCGTAATCCAGAGGAAGAGGTCATCCGCAGCCAGAAATTGCAAATGGTGAAACGCTCGATTACTCACCTCAACCACAAGTACCGCCTCATGATTGAGCTGCGCTACTATGAAGAGTTGAGCTATGAAGAGATTGCCAACGAGTTGCAAATCCCACTGGGCACTGTCAAAGCACAATTGTTCCGTGCCAAGGAAATGCTTTTTGGTATCATGCAGAAGCCAGGCCATGCGGCATATCTGGAAACTACTCGGAGGTATAATTGAATATTTGAGTATTTGAGTTTCTGAGTTATTTACTCAGAAACTCAAGTACCCAGAAACTCAAATACTCCAATATTCAAAACTCATTCACGGAAAACTTTCTTTCAATCAAGGTGGAGTCGTTTGGTTTTTATAGATTTGGCTTGAAAACCAAAAGTACCCCAAATTATGAAAGAAAACTTTCTGCACTTCCTCTGGCGGTTTCGTCGTTTCGACCATACTGACCTCACCACTACATTAGGCCAAAAAATTGAGATTCTGCACCCTGGTGGGCACAACCACCATGCTGGGCCAGACTTTTTGGATGCAAGGTTGAAAATTGGTAAAACGGTCTGGGCCGGGAATGTGGAAATGCATCTCAAGGCATCGGAATGGAAACAGCACAAGCACCAGGACGACCGGGCTTATGACAATGTAATCCTGCATGTGGTTATGGAAGAAGACCGCCCCATTCATCGGGCGGATGGCACACCGATTCCATGTCTGGAAATGAGAAAGAGAGTTCCTGCCAAATTGTTGGGGGTTTATGAAAAACTTCTTTTCAATGAATATTGGATTCCCTGCCAACACCAATTTCACGTGGTTCCGACATTGACCAGAAACCTTTGGCTCGATCGTTTGCTGGTGGAACGGCTGGAACGGAAAACGGAGGAAGTCAAACTTGTTTTACAGAAAAACCAACAGGATTGGGAGGAGACTTTCTATCAGTTCACCGCCCGCAATTTTGGTTTGAAGATCAACGTCCTGCCATTTGAGATGCTGGCCAGGTCGTTGCCCCAGAAAATACTTGCCCGGCACAAGGACAGCCCCCTCCAGATCGAGGCTTTGCTGTTTGGGCAGGCGGGCATGTTGGAGAAGAACCTTGAGGATGAATACCCCAATCAATTGAATAAGGAGTTTTCTTTTTTGCAGAAAAAATACAACCTCTCGCCATTAGATTCATCAATTTGGAAATTTCTCCGTCTCCACCCTGGAAATTTCCCGACCGTGCGTTTGGCGCAGTTTGCAAAATTGACTCAGCGTTCTGTGCATTTGTTCAGTAAAATATTGGAAGTGGAAAATCAGAAGGAAATAGAAAACCTGTTCGGTGTAAAGCTTGATGGGTACTGGCTCACGCATTATTTGTTTGACAAAGAATCGGCCAAGCGGAACAAGTCTTTTGGCAAAGAAGCCATCCGCCTGCTGACCATCAATACCATTGTGCCGTTCCTGTTTTTATACGGAAATGAAACGGCAGAAGTCGCCTTTAAGGACAAAGCCCTGCGCTTTTTGGAAGAGTTGAAACCTGAAAAAAATGCCATTACCAGAGATTGGGAAAACCTGGGCATGAAAGCAGGTTCGGCCTACCAGACACAAGCCCTTTTGCAGTTGAAGAATGAGTACTGTGACAGGAAAAAATGTCTGGAGTGTTCGATTGGTGGGGCTATATTAAAATAGAAAAGAATCAAAATTTTCTGTGTTGACAAATTCGACTTTGCTGTTGGGGTATGCCTTTGCAAAAGAGGGTGGCACCTTGTAATTTCCGGGTTTCCATTTTACCTCATAAGCATGTAAAATGTTATCGGATTCCTCGATATAATCCAATTCTTGTTGGTTGAGTGTCCTCCAAAAATACCGGTTGGGGTTGAGTTGGTTGTTAAGAAGGTATTTCAATCTTTCTGCTATAAAAAAATTCTCCCACAGGCTGCCTTTATCAACTCTGATTTCGGGTGGCTGGTACTGCTGTAGGATAGCGTTTCTCACACCCACGTCGTAAAAATAAATCTTGTTTCTTTTTGAAATTTCTTTGCGCAAATTCCGGCTCAAAGGGCGGAGCCGGAATATCACGAACACTTTTTCCAAGAGGTCAATGTACCGTTCCACAGTTCTTGAATTTATTTTTAGGGTATTCGCCAGTTCATGGTAGGATACTTCATGTCCAATTTGCAGGGCAAGCAATTGCAAGAGTTTATGAAGCACGTCTGAACGTTTCAGGTTTTCAAATGCCAGTATGTCTTTGTAAAGGTATTTGCCTGAAAGGTCTTCCAAAAGTACTTGTGCTTCATCTATTGGGGCCTTTACGATTTCGGGGTACAGGCCATAGGTGAGGAAATGGTCGAGTTGAGATTTGATTTCAAATATATTGTACCATTGTTCGATCTCGGCCAAAGAAAAGGGTAGCAACGTAAACTGAAGCGAACGGCCTGTCAACGGCTCGCTTGTTCGGTTGGCCAGTTCAAAACTTGAAGATCCAGTTGCTATTATTTGCAGGTCGGGGAAGGTGTCTGCAAATATTTTCAGGGTGAGGCCAATATTGGGAACATTTTGGGCTTCGTCGAACACGACTATTTTTTTGTTTCCGATAAATCTCCGCAACAGTTCCGGCTCCCGGTTTTCCAGGGCCGCACTGACCGATGGTGTTTCACAATTGAAATAACCATCTGTTTGGTCAAACTTTTCCAGAAGTGTTTTTGCCAATGTTGTTTTACCAACTTGTCTTGCCCCGTAGATGATGATGACTTTTCTCCTAAACAGCCATCTTTCGATTTTGGGCTGGATGTGCCTTTGAACTGCTTGCATGTTGTGTTATTTTGGCTAAATGTATTTTTCTTAAATGGTATAAAAATAGTTATTTTCGCATTCAACTACAAAAATAACTATATATTTTTGTAGTTGAATGCGAAAATAACTAATTATCTTATTCCAATCAGAGGTTGAAATAGGCCTGAAAGGGGAGATGGAGGCCATTCAAGCACAAGCCTTTTGACAGTTCCGCAAGATAGTCGAGAGACAGTTTCGGAATATTTTAAATTATGCGACCTTGCTCAAAGGCGAATTATTTGAAGAGACGCGTATTTCGTTTGGGATAGCCTCCAACGCCTGCTCAATATCCTTAATTAAATCCATTGCATTTTCCACTCCAATCGAAACTCGAACCAAAGATGGGGTTATGCCATACAGTTCTTTTTCCTGTGCCTCCATGCCAGCGTGGGTCATGGTAGCAGGGTGCTGCACCAATGATTCAGTACTGCCGAGACTAACGGCTAATTTTATCAAATCCAGATGGTTCAGGAATTGGAAAGCTTCTTTTTCTCCTCCTTGCACCTCGAAAGAGATCATCGCTCCAGGGGAGTTGAATTGCTTTTTATAAATAGGATAGGCTTGGTCAGTCGGTTTGAGAAGGCCGAGGTAATGTACTTTTTTCACTAAAGGGTGGCCTTCTAGAAAGACTGCAACTTTTTGCGCATTGTCAGCCTGTTTTTCCATCCTAATCTTTAAAGTCTCCAAACTTCGCAAAAGCAGCCAACTCGTCCAGGGGCTGATCATGCTGCCCAAAAAAGTCCTCAATACTTTTAGCCGTTGGATACGCTCGTGGGAACCAAGTACCGCGCCAGCTATTACGTCACTATGACCCCCGATATATTTTGTTGCAGAATAAATGACCAGGTCAGCACCAAATTCCAAGGGATGTTGCCACAGAGGTCCCATGTAAGTGTTGTCGACCGTTAACATTACTTGTTTGTCAGATTTTGAAAATTGTTTTGCCACATTTGAACAAACAGTCAAATCGAACAAATCATTGGTCGGGTTAGCTGGTGATTCTACGTAGATCATTGCCAATCTGTCTTGCTTTCCAGATTGTTTTATCAATTCAATCATTTCAATTTGACTCATTCCCGCCCGAAAACCGAGAATGTCAATGCCCCATTTTGGAAGGATGTGTTCAATGAAATGCAGGGTGCCTCCATACAACGGTTTGGAGTACATCAGTAGGTCTCCAGGTTTGAGGAATTCGAGAAAGGCAGTGGAAATAGCTGACATGCCGCTTTCAAAAACGGCACATGCTTCGGCTTGGTCCCAAAGGGACAATCGGTCTTCCAGTATTTCCATGTCGGGGTTGTTGATGCGGCTGTAAATCAAACCTTGAGGTTCAGATTCCTCTTTTTCCCGAAGACCGTATGCCACCTCAAAATAGGCTTTGCCTTGTTCTGCCGAATTGAACACAAAAGTGGAAGTTTGAAAAATCGGGCATTTGATAGAACCCTCCGACCATTCGGGGCGGTAGCCATAGGACATCATCAAACTTTCTGGTTGGAAATTATGTTTTTTCATTTTTCGTATTTTTTACAAAATTATCAGTATTAAGCATTTTTTGCCAATGATTCCTATCATATAAGAAAATAAAACTATTATGTAAAATATTTTAAGAAAAATTATCTATACTGAACTTCCTCCTGCTATCTTTGAAGAAATTTTTTCTGAAGATATGGAACAACTTGACGCTACTGATTTGAGGATTCTGGATCAGCTACAACAGAATTCAAAATTGACCAACAAAGAAATAGCCGCGCAGATCGGCATGACGACCACGCCTGTGTTTGAAAGGATTAAAAGGCTGGAGAAAAGCGGGTTTGTGGAAAAATACGTGGCCCTGCTGAACAAGGAGAAATTGGGCATGACGCTCGTGGCCTTTGTCAATGTCTCTTTGAAAGAGCACAATACCCGTTTTTTGGAAGAATTTGTTAAATCAATTAAACCTTTACCTGAAGTGTTGGAGTGCTATCATGTGGCAGGGTCCTTCGATTATTTATTGAAAGTTATTGTAAAGGACATGAATGAATACCAGTTTTTTGTTTCCAAAAAATTAGCGGGGCTGGACAATATTGGAAAGGTTCAGAGTTCGTTTGTGATGACTGAGATCAAGCATTCTACTGCTCTGAATATTATTTGATATCAGGGCTACTTCTCCGACTCCCCCATATCAAAATCATTCAAAAAACCGGTATGGAAATCACCAGAGCGGAATTTCTCGTCTTTCATCAATTTTTTATGAAAAGGGATGGTCGTCTTTACACCTTCAACAATGAACTCTTCGAGGGCTCGCTCCATTTTGGTGATGCATTCCTCGCGGGTACGTGCCCGGCAGATGAGTTTTGCGATCAAGGAGTCGTAATACGGGGATATGGAGTATCCCGCATAAACATGGGTGTCGACGCGGACGCCGTGGCCTTTGGCAGTGTGCAGGGAAGTAATGGTGCCTGGCGAGGGACGGAAACCTTTATATACATCTTCAGCATTGATCCGGCACTCTATGGCATGGACTTTAGGTAAGTAATTTTCCCCTGAAATAGGAATGCCAGCAGCTATTTTAATCTGTTCCTTGATAAGGTCATGGTCAATGACTTCCTCCGTAACAGGGTGTTCCACCTGTATGCGGGTGTTCATTTCCATGAAATAAAAATTGCGGTGCTTATCGACCAAAAACTCGACTGTGCCGACTCCTTCGTAGTTGATGGCCTTGCCAGCAAGGATAGCAGCCTGGCCCATTTCTTCTCGCAGTTCGTCGGTCATAAAAGGAGAGGGGCTTTCTTCGACCAATTTCTGATGCCGACGTTGGATGGAGCATTCCCGCTCGGAAAGGTGGCAGACATTGCCGAACTGGTCACCTGCTATTTGGAATTCAATGTGACGGGGTTCTTCCACAAATTTTTCTATATACATGCCATCGTTGCCAAAAGAAGCCATTGCCTCGTTTCGGGCCATATTCCACTGGTTTTCAAAGTCTTCTTCTTGCCAAACCTCCCTCATGCCTTTTCCGCCGCCACCTGCTGTAGCTTTCAGGATAACAGGGTATCCGATTTTGTCAGCGATGCGTTTACCTTCCTCTACATCGGTCAACAAGCCATCGGAACCTGGGACTACGGGTACACTAGCCGCGATCATCGTCGCTTTGGCAGTGATTTTATCTCCCATTCTTTTAATGTGCTCAGGGGTCGGGCCGATGAATTTAATGCCATATTCACCGCATATTTCTGCAAAATCAGCATTCTCCGCCAAAAAACCATATCCTGGATGAATGGCGTCGGCATTGGTGATTTCGCAGGCTGCCATCAGCCGGGGTATATTGAGGTAAGAGTCGGAGGAAGGAGCTGGGCCGATGCACACTGCCTCGTCAGCAAAGCGTACATGCAGGCTGTCAGCATCAGCAGTTGAAAATACAGCAACGGTCTGGATGCCCATTTCCCGGCAGGTGCGGATAATACGGAGGGCAATTTCGCCACGGTTGGCTATGAGTATTTTTTCGAACATAGTTGATTAATGGTTAATGACGAATGGTGAATAGTGAATACTTATTATTAGTCATTCACCATTCACCATTCACCATTCACCATTCTTTATTCCGGTTCTACAAGGAAAAGTACTTGGTCGTATTCGACAGGTTTGGCATTGTCAACTAAGACTTTGACGATCTTGCCACTGATTTCTGCTTCAATTTCATTGAACAATTTCATGGCTTCAATGACGCAAACGACATCACCTTTGTTGATCGTTTTACCAACTTCAGCATAAGCTGGCTTCTCTGGGGAAGCAGCGCGGTAAAATGTACCTACCATTGGTGATTTTATTTCGAGATAATTGGCAGTGCTGGCTTCTTCTTTGGCAGGTGCAAGGGACGGGGCTTTTTCGGGAGATACAGGTGCGGGTTCCGCAGCTATAGGTTGGATGGCGGGTGCAGCAAGAGGTGAGCCGGTCAAAGAGATCGGAGTGGAGATCATCTTGGAGGAGTGAACCTTTGTGTCCACATACCGGTCGGTTTTAACAGACAGCTCAAAATCACCGTCTTTCATTTTGAATTCAGCCAGCCTTGATTTGCTGAGTGCTTTGATCAATTCCGTGATTTCCTGAAAAGTCATGATAAGTCGTTTTGAGCTGGTTTATCGGTTTATTGGTTTTTGGTGTAACGGGCGTTGGTACTTTGAATACACAATAAGTGCAACACACCGTTAAACCAAAAACCAATAAACCGATAAACCAACCATTAAGCTCTTCCTTGGTACTCGCCAGTGCTTGGGTTTAATTTAATAACTTCACCTTCGTTGATAAAAAGTGGTACCCTGATTTCTGCACCAGTTTCGATGGTGGCCGGCTTGAATGTGTTAGTGGCCGTGTCCCCTTTCACACCAGGTTCGGTATAAGTAATTTTATATTCCACTATTGAAGGCAGTTCCATGTTCAGTGGGGTATTTGCTTCTGCATGGAAAAGCACCTCTACCATCATTTCCTCTTTTAGGAATTGGGGATTCTCAACAAGGTGTTCTGGTAGTTGGATCTGATTGTAATCTTCCATGTTCATAAAATGGAAGCCCATGTCATCTTTGTATAGGTATTGGAAATGACGGCGTTCCACCCTCACTTCTTCAATTTTGTGTCCTGCAGAAAAAGTGTTTTCAAGTACCCTGCCTTTGGTCAAGGACTTCAATTTTGTCCTAACAAATGCGGCTCCTTTTCCTGGCTTTACATGTTGGAATGACACAATAGACCATATATCATTGTTGAACTGGATGCACATGCCATTGCGTATATCTGAAGTTGTTGCCATTTAAGCTCTATTTTTCTGGTTAAATGATGATAATGTTAATACCTGCCTGTCGGTAGGCAGGTTTTTTTTGAAAAGCGGCGCAAAGATAGGTTTCAGTGGGCAGTATGCAGTTCGCAGTGAGTAGTTTTTTTACCGAAGCCATCTTTGCCCCGCATCAATACCTGCATACTGCCAACTGCCGATTGTCAACTGAATCAATACGCCCATTTCACCCAAGTCGCCCCCCATGTATATCCACCGCCAAAAGCAGTTAAGATAATATTGTCCCCTTTTTTCAATTGGTTTTCCCATTCCCACAAGCAGAGAGGGATGGTTCCGGCAGTTGTATTGCCATATTTATGGATGTTGACCATGACCTTTTCTATTGGGAAATCGCCCATACGGCTCACGGCTTCAATGATTCGCAAATTTGCTTGATGGGGCACCATCCAGGCCACGTCATCAGCTGTAAGGTTGTTTTTTGCCATCACATCGTTCACCACCTTTGCCATTCCTGAGACGGCAGCTTTGAAGACTGGGCGTCCATTTTGAAATACGTAATGTTCTTTTGCATCCACTGTTTCGTGGGAGGCAGGTTTTAAGGAACCTCCAGCTTTCATGTGCAGGTACTGCATACCTTCTGCATCACTTTTTAAGATGGAATCCATAATGCCAAAACCTTCTTCAGCGGGTTCAAGCAACACCGCCCCGCAGCCATCACCAAAAAGGATACAAGTAGAGCGGTCTGAATAGTCGAGGATGGACGACATCATGTCTGCACCAACAACGATGACTTTTTTATAAGTACCTGATTCTATGAATTTTGCACCTGTTGTGAGTGCGAAAAGAAAACCTGAACAAGCGGCATTGATGTCAAAAGTAAAGGCATTCTTACAACCTGTTTTATAGGCAATCAAGTTGGCTGTATCAGGGAATTGCATATCTGGCGTGACCGTAGCACAGATTATCAGTTCAATGTCACCTGCAGAAGTGTCTGTTTTCTCCAGCAAGCCTTTTACTGCGGCAGCACCCATATCAGAAGTCGCTTTCCCTTCCTCCTTTAAAATACGCCGCTCCTGGATACCTGTGCGCGACTTGATCCACTCGTCATTGGTGTTTACCATTACCTCCAGGTCTTTATTACTTAAAACAAAATCAGGGACATAACCCTGAACACCGGCAATTGCGGCTTTAATATTGGACATAAAGTGAGTTTTGAGTATTTGAGTTCGTGAGTGTTTGAGTTCGTGAGTATTTGAGTTCGTGAGTATTTTCTGATATTTCCATTTTCCGTACTTTCACGAACTCAAACACCCGGAAACTCAAATACTTAGAAACTCTGAAAATGTGGGATCTTTTAAAAAATAATACCTTGCGGCTGAATTGAGCGGGCAAGGTAGAAAAAATGTAGGAATTTCGTGGTTTCATGGTTTCATGGTTTCACTGCTCCAAAACAGTGAAACAGTGAAACAGTGAAACAATGAAAATAGGTCTCTTTTTCGGCTCTTTCAATCCTGTGCATGTAGGGCATATGATCATTGCCAATTATATGGCAACCTACACCGACCTCGACCAAGTGTGGATGGTGGTAAGTCCGCAAAACCCGCTGAAACCAAAGTCGGTCCTCGCTAATGATTATGACCGACTACACCTTGTCCGCCTCGCCATTGGCGATAACCCCCAGCTTCGGGCTTCCAATATTGAATTCGACCTTCATCGGCCTTCTTACACCATTGACACACTGTCTTACCTAAAAGAAAAATACCCCGAAAACGAGTTTGTCCTCATCATGGGGGGTGACAATCTGGCAACCCTCCACAAATGGAAAAACTACGAACTCATTTTACAGGAATACCATATCTATTTATACAAACGGCCTAACTTGAAATTGGGAAAATTTGAAAACCACCCGCATGTTCAACATTTTGAAGCACCCATGCTGGATATTTCGGCAACCTATATACGGCAGTGCATCAAAAGGGATAAATCCATTGAGTACCTTGTGCCTGATGCTGTATTTGAGTATTTGCAAGGCGGTTCAATGTACAAATAAAATGGAGGTGACTCATTTCCGATTATTCCCCTTCTTTGATTTTGATGGGGGGGTCTTCATCACAAAACGGTGATTTTCCACCAATTCCAACAAATCAAAAGAACTCACAACCCCGACAATCTCATTTTCATGTGTGACGACAACATGGTGGATGTGGTGGTTCCGCATGATCCGTGCAGCTATGTGGACATCGTTGTAGGCAGGTACAGAGTAAACATGATCGGGCATGATGTGGCTGATAGGGATGCCATCGTCATGGCCCTTGGCGAGATCGGAAGTAGTGATGATTCCAACCACTTCATTATTAGTATTGACAACGGGAACGGAACTGATGTTGTTTTTGGACATAATGTCACTTACATGCCCAAGCGATTTGTGTGGAACTGTGGTCACCACGCTTTTGTGCATGATGTCAGCAATTTTTACATTCATTTAAATGGGTTGATTGGTTTGAAACTAGTCATCCTAAAATTAAAAGGTGGGGGCAAAAGTAAGAAATTCAAGATTATACCCAGAAGCAGATTCTATGGTGTAGGCTCACCATATTTAAGGTGCAACACCTTTGCTCGGCCTTTTTCGTAAACGGTGACCAAATAAAGGTTGTCGTATTGCGTCTCAGGTAGTTGCGAATAGACGTTGGTTCCGGTTATCACATTCAATAAAGAAGGAGTTGTGTTTGAATGGCCTACCACGAGTATTGCACCATCCTGGTAGTTTCCCAATATTTCATCGGTAAGCGGGTCAAGGTCAAAACCACCATAGTTTTGGATGGTGATTCCTTGATCTCCCGCGGTAGGTTGAGCCGTTAGCATGGTTCGGTTAAAATTAGTGGAGTAAACCGCATCAAGGCTTATATCGCCCAGCACCCTGGTGAGTTCGTCAGCTCTTTCCTGGCCGGCTGCACTAAGGATTGGGTCGCCACCGGCTCCTGTTGTCTCGGCATGGCGCACCAAAATGAACGTGGTGGCGGTATCGTCGATCAATTGGGTAAGTGTGATCGTGTCGGTGATGGTCAGGAATACGGTGTCGATAGCGGTGACAAATACGGTGTCGGTTTCGACAACTGTTTCAGTGATGATTTCGGGGTCTTTGTCACAACTGGTGAAAAACGATACAAATAAAGTAAATGCAAAAATTGCTGTTGTGATTTTTAGGTTCATTAGTATTTTAAATTAGGGCTTGATTAGTTAGTAGCTTCTTACGTTAAAATGGATGCTGCATGCGATTATCAAAAAACGCAATCAATTCGATCACATTCCCTTCTGTCCGATAGGCCAAGGATAGGTTTTTAGTAGCGACGCACCGTCGGATGCTTGGAATTATTATAGATTGGGGACACAATTGGCTATTGTTTTCTATTGACTTGATTAACCGCTCTACCTTGTTATCCATTTTAATAGCGGTGTCTATTGGGGAATTGTCCATGATGTAATTTAGGATCGCTGCGTAGGTGTCTTTTGCCTCTTGAGACCAGAAGATTTGGTTCATAGGGTTGAGCTTTATCTATGATTTCTTTAAAAGCTTGTTTATTTCTTCTCGTACCTTCCCATGTGGTAAACGTCCACCGTTTTCCAACTGCTCAAGTCCCTTTTTTATTGATTCTTTTTCTTCATCACTAATAATGTCCCACCAGTCCATTTCGTCCCCACTTTTAATTAGGTTTCCAAAAACAGATTTTATTTTTTGCAATATATTGATGTCGTCTGTTTCCACGATCAAGCGGTGTAAGTCATTTTTTATTTTTGCAGCTGACATAGCATACGTTTTAAGTTGAGGAAAAATATGGTCTGTAAAAATAAAGGAAAATTAGCAAATATCCCACCCAATATATAATGGCTACCTGGGATTTGGGCATTCATTCAGCAATCAAAAATCATGTATTCTTGAACCGTAAATCAGTTGTGTAAAAGGATTTGTGATTTACGATTACATGAATCTTGATTTCTGATCTATCCCACCCTACACCGCCAGCCCCATCAGCTCCCTCGCATTTGCCAGTGCCGCCTCGCTGGGCGGACTTTGACTCAACATCACGGCGATGGAACGCACCCGTTCGTCGTCGTTCAACTGTTTTATTTTAGTAGCAGTGCTGTTTCCTGTTACTTTCTTGTAAACAAAATAGTGGGCGTCTGCTTTAGAAGCGATCTGCGGGGAATGGGTGATGTTAATGACCTGGTGGTGATTGCTGAGTTGCCGCAGTATATTGCCCATTTTTAAGGAAACATCGCCAGAAATACCAGTATCGATTTCATCAAAAATCAGCGTAGGTAAAGGAATGGCGCTTGCTACGAGTGATTTGGTCACCAAAGTCAAACGGCTCAATTCCCCGCCAGAGGCCACATCCTTGATATGCTGCAAACGGCTACCGGGGTTGGCTGCGAAAAGAAAACTGACCTCGTCGGTGCCCGTGGTCGAAAGGTGGTCCAGGCTCTTGAACTCTACCTCGAAACGGGTGTGCGGCATGGCCAGTTGCTTGAGCAGGCCGAGGACTTTTTTGGTAAATGACGGAGCTGATTTTTTTCGGTGCTGAGAAAGCTGTTTGGCAATGCTAAGGAGGTTTCTTTCCTGCCCGGCGATGCTTTTTTCGAGGGCTTCGATTTCAGAAGATAGGTCCCCAAAGGAATCCAGTTTGGTTTGGAGGGATTCCTGGATATCAAGGAGTTCTGAAATAGAGTTGACACGGTGCTTGTTCTGGAGGCGGTAAATGGTGTCGAGCCGGGATTGAATGACTTCGATCCTTTCAGGGTCAAATTCTGTACTTACTGCTACTTTCTCAAACTCTCCAGCCACATCTTCCATTTCCAATGAAAGACTTTCCAAACGGGTGTAAAGAGAAGGGATGTCTGGGTGGAATGTTTTCACTTCGGCTACTTGTCGCAGCAATTCAGCCAGTTGTCCAGTGAGTGGGGTTTCTCCATTGGTCAGGTTGTTGAAGGCGGCTGAAAGGGTCTTTTTTATTTCTTCGGCATTGGTTAACTGGTTCAGTTCTGTTTCGAGGGTAGCCTGTTCACCGATTTTCAGTTGTACTTCATTGAATTCTTCCAATTGGAAGTTTAGAAAGTCTGCCTCCTGAGAGGATCGGGTATTTTGCTCCAATAATTGTTGGAGCTTTCGTTTGTCAGAAGCGAATTTTCGGTGATGGTTTTGGTATTCGTCGAGGAGGTTTTTATTTCCAGCAAGGGCATCAAGCATTCGCAATTGGAAAGAAACATGGTGGATGTCGAGTGTGTCAAATTGTTCGTGAAGGTCGATCAATGCCCCGGTCAATTGTCTGAGCATTTCGAGGCGGACAGGCGTATCGTTCACAAAAGCCCTCGATTTGCCGGAAGGCGATAACTCCCTGCGGATAATGCATTCAGGAGAATAATCAAGGTCTTTTTCTTCAAAAAAGGATTTCAATTTGTAACGCTCTATTTCGAAAACCCCTTCGATCACACATTTCTGCGATTCATCATACAGAGATTTGGAGTCTGCCCGCCCGCCCATGATAAGGCCGAGGGCACCAAGTAAAATGGATTTACCTGCACCCGTTTCCCCAGTGATGATGGTCAACCCTTCCGGGAAACCGATCTCCAGTTTCTCGATGATTGCGTAATTGCGGATGGAAAGTTTTTTGATCATTTATAGAGTAGTGACCGGTGGTTAGTGACAAGTGATTTAGTAAAATAGTGAATTAGTGATTGATGGTTAGTTGCCAGGGGGGGGATCCACTAATCACTGGTCACTATTCACCAAGCACTAATTTGACCGGCAAAGGTAAAGGTTGTTTTGAAAAAGCGTTGGTTAGTTTCTTCTATAAAAAAATCCCTTTCAGCAATAAACCAAAAGGGATTTTTATAGTGAAATGATGCCTTTGAAAAGACTTCCTTATTTATTCAAAATATTAGTTGAGTACAGTGAATTTGCTGGTCAACTGTTTTTCACCATTGGCGAAGCGTACAAAGTAAACGCCGTTGCTCAAGTTGGCAACATCAACGTTCAACGTGTGCTGGCCTAACGTGAAATCTTGACTGGAAACAACTGTCACCAGTTGGCCCAATGTGTTGAAGACAGTCACGTTCAATGGCATGCTTTCAGTCAAGTTGAACTGTATGTTCAATTCGCTGCGAGCGGGGTTAGGGAACAAGGTGAGGCCAGTAACGGAATCAAGCTCACGTACTGCCGTAGCACCATCAACTTGGAATCCCTCCGTGAAAGAATCAGCAAAATCGTTACCCTCAAAAATGGTGTTTCCGGCATTGTCCATCAGCTTATAGAAACCATTGCCAAAAGTGCAGCAGATACCATCACCATAAGAATCATAGATCACGAATTCGAAACAGCCATTGTCTGGTAAAGTGATTGGCTCAACGTAAAGGGTGTCTTTAGTATCGTACCCACCACCTGACGCCACGATATTTCCATTGGCATCATAAAAACCCCAAGAAGTCTCCCCGGGAAAATTATCGGTTTGGATTTCAAGTGTCAGATAAAATTCATCAACTTGAGGAACCAAGGGAATGTCAACTGAAACGAGGTTATTGGAATCGTCCTCGTCCATGACGCCATTCACGGTTGTGATATTTACTTCAAGCGTAGTAACATCTGTAACGGTTACGTCACTGAATACGATGTCGGTATACCCGTAGGTACTTAAATCACCAGTCCAATTCATGGATTCAGCAACAGAGCCATTCAGTGCAACTTCAAAAGTTGCACTGGTCATGTTGTCGAGGCCGAGGTTTTGAAATTTAACTATAGGTGCAAATGTTTCTGACCCACAGAATGCGTTTTGGAAGCCAGTGTATTCCAAAATACCTGCATTGTTGTTGCCAAAAACAGAAAGGCAATTGTCGTTCAGCCCATATAAAACGGCAGTGCTCACCTCTCCAGCTTCAACAATTATCCTGTTCGGGCAAATGTGATAGATGGTCGGGAAAAAGTTGACTTCGAAGTCCGCCCTAATGGTGTGGTCGTTAATGACAGGAAAGGGGGAGTCTGTGACCCAGTCGCCAACAGTACCACCAATGCAAGAATCTTGACCAAAAAGACAGTCAAGTTCTGTGTTGTCATCTGATTCGATCATGAGTACAACCATTTCATCGGTACCGTCGGGTCCGTACAAATTGTAAAGGTCAGTTGTGGCGTCGGTATTGTAATAGTCCCAGGCCGAGCCTGACCAAGTGACCATGAAGTCTATAACGACTGTTTTACCTTGATCGAGGTAATCGTAAAGTGTGTGGGTATTGCCTTCAATGTCAATAACCGTAAAGTTTGGGGCAATGCTACCATCGGGCAATTGTGCCTTTGCGAGGAAGCTTGCAAAAACCAGCAGCAATGTAAGCGTGAAGTTTCTTTTCAAAATTGGTGGCAATTTTTTCAAAATAAAGGATTTTGTTAAGGTGTGTAAAAGTAGCAAGTGAAATGTAAAAGCAGAAATTGGAAAATCATCTTATTTATTTCCTATTCCTTTTGCTGATAAATATGAAAACGCTCTCCTGTTAGAAAATGAAAAACATACACTAATTTTGCACGAGATTATGAATCACAAATCTATACTGAAAATAGGCGTGCTTGGTGCCGGACATCTCGGTAAAATCCATTTGAAATGCCTCGAGGAATTAGAAGGGCACTTTACCCTTTTGGGATTTTATGACAACGATAAGATTGTTGCTCAGAAAGTTTCAGAAAAAACGGGTATTCGGGTATTCGATCATTTTGATAAAATGTTGAACGAGGTAGATGCTGTGGACATCGTAACGCCCACTGTCTCTCATTTTGAACTTGCCTCGATTGCAATCAAAAAGGGTAAACATGTTTTTATTGAAAAACCTGTAACGGAAAGGCCGGAAGAGGCAAAGCAGCTCATGTCTTTGGTGAGGGAATTTGGCGTTGTTGCGCAGGTGGGCCATGTCGAACGATTTAATCCGGCCATGTTGGCGGTGAGGGATATTGCTTTAAACCCCATGTTCGTGGAGGCGCATCGGCTGGCAACTTTTAACCCCCGCGGCACGGACGTGCCTGTCGTGCTCGATCTGATGATCCATGATATTGACATTGTGCTGAGTTTGGTGAAATCCCCGGTAAAAAATATCAGCGCCAGCGGCGTCCCTGTGGTGAGCGACTCGCCCGATATTGCGAATGCGCGCATCGAATTTGAAAATGGCTGTGTGGCCAACCTTACTGCCAGCCGTATCTCGATGAAGCAAATGCGGAAAGTGCGCCTGTTTCAAAAAGATGCATACCTCGGATTGGATTTTTTGAAAAAAGAATCGCAAGTGATCCGTTTGTACCCAAAAGGAGATGTGGGTGAATTGCCGCCAACGTCATTTGAAATTCAAACTCCAACCGGCATCAAAATATTGAGCATGGAAATGCCTGAAACGGAGCAGGTAAATGCCATCCAGGAGGAGTTGAAATCATTTGCGGAAGCGATCAAAACAGGTGCTGCACCAATTGTTTCACTCGAAGAAGGCTATGAAGCATTGCGGGTAGCCTGGGCGGTCATGGAACAGATCGAGGAGCGGTTAAGTGCCCGAACCGGAGCTGGGGACGCGTAAATGTGCCCTGTTGGGAAACATCAGCAAATCGAAGGTGTATAATAAATGAACCGAATAAAAAGAGGTATTCGTAATTTTCAAATGTTTTTCTATTTGTTTTTCAATAATTTATGAATGATTTTTGTCAATGAAGAATGAATAGTTGGCAACGATTTTGTCACAATTAGTAGCGAATACTTATCTTTGCAATTTCAAATTTAAATTATTAATTCCCATGACGTTGAATACCCGATTCCCCGGTTATATTGTCCTTTTATCTCTTACCATTTTCTTTTCCTGCAATACAAATGAAGTTGGCCAGAACAGCGATGCTGTCAATACGGATCCTCTTTATGAATTGATCCCAGCCGCTGAATCTGGAATCACGTTTACGAACAACCTCATTGAAAATGATGAGTTCAATTATTACACCTATATGCATCTTTACAGCGGTGCAGGGGTGGCCGCAGGAGACATCAACAACGATGGTTTGACGGATTTATATTTTACCAGCACTATGGGCGAAAACAAATTGTACCTCAACAAAGGCAACCTGAAGTTTGAGGACATTTCTACTGCCGCTGGAGTCAACGATGCTTTTGGTTTCCGCACAGGTGTGACCATGGCCGACGTCAATGGTGATGGATTTCTTGATATCTATGTTTGTAAATCAGGATTTGTACAAGATGTGAAAAGGAGGGACAACCTTTTGTATATCAACAACGGCAATTTGACCTTTACCGAAAAAGGCCAAGAATGGGGTGTCAACGATCCTGCCACCTCCACTCAATCAACCTTCTTTGATTACGACCATGATGGCGACCTCGATCTGTATTTGTTGAATACCTGTACAGAGTTCCGCTTAGTCGGTAGGTTAATGAAATTGGAAGATGTGCATGCCAGCCAAGATCTGCGCAAATTCATGTCTTACGATAAATTGTACCGCAATGACGGCAACCATTTTACCGAAGTGACCAAAGAGGCTGGCCTGCTTTCCGATTTTGGATTTGGGCTTGGCGTTCTGGCAGTTGATTTCAACAAAGATGGCTGGACGGATATTTTTGTTGCCAACGATTTCAGTTCCCCAGAATATATTTACGAAAACAATGGTGACGGCACGTTTACCGAAAAAAGGAACGAGTATTTCCGCCACACTAGCTATTATAGCATGGGCACAGATGCTGGTGATTTTAACGGGGACGGCCATCTCGACTTGTTTGTGGTGGACATGGCGCCTGAAGATTACAAGCGTAGTAAAACGAGTATGGATATGGTAAAGCCTGATAATTTCTTTGCGATGCAACGGTTTGGGTACAATAGCCAATACATGCACAACGTACTTCAGGTGAACAACGGGAACGGTACATTCTCAGAGATCAGCCAATTTTCTGGCGTGAACAAATCTGATTGGAGTTGGGCCACGCTTTTTGGCGATTATGACAACGATGGTCATAAAGACATTTTTATCACCAATGGAATCAAGCGGGATGTGAACGATAAGGACTATCAAAAAAAGATTAAGAATAGAGCAATTACTGAAAACAGGTACTTGAAATTTGAGGATTACAAAGACCTGATCCCTTCCCAAAAACTCCCAAATTATGCTTTCAGGAACAACGGTGACTACACTTTTACCAACGTGGCCGAGAGTTGGGGGTTGGCGATACCTTCCTTTTCAAATGGTGCTGCATTTGTTGACCTGGACAATGATGGTGACCTCGACCTGGTCACCAACAACGTTGATGCAGAGGCTTTTCTATTTGAGAACAAAGCCGATAAGAAAGGCAACCATTACCTGCGTTTCCAATTGAAAGGAAGTAGTTCAGTAAACCCGCTCAACTCCAAAATTTCATTGAAAGACGACAACGGCAAAATATTGCATTTCGATGAATATTATACAACTAGGGGATATTTGTCAAAGTGTGAAGATTTTGTGCATTTTGGCTTGGGAACAAGAGGGGTCGTACCATTGGTAGAAGTGCAATGGCCTGACGGTAAGGTAAGTACGATGACCAATGTGAAAGCCGATCAGCTGGTTACAGTGGAGTACAGTACCGCCCAAATACCAAGGAGCACTGTTTCAATCAGCAAACCATTCCAATATGCTGGTGATTCCATAGCTCCCGCATTTGTCCACCAGGAAAATGAATATGATGATTTCAAAACCCAAATCCTTTTGCCGCACCGCATGTCGCAATATGGCCCGTCACTCGCAGTTGGCGATGTGAACGGCGATGGTTTTGAAGACTTTTTTGTGGGGGGCGCCCATCAACAGGCTGGAGCTATTTACCTCCAAAACGCGGAAGGTAAGTTCAACCAAAAAAACAGCAGTGCTTTGCTTAAGGATAAGGATTTTGAAGATGTGGGAAGCCTGTTTTTTGATGCAGATGGTGATGGCGACCTCGACCTCTACGTAGTGAGCGGAGGGTTTGAATTTCCAGAAAACTCACCCCAATATCAAGACCGATTTTACACCAATGACGGTAAAGGAAATTTCTCCCGGTTGGCCAAAGTATTGCCAAACATTACTGCTGCTGGTTCGTGCGTGGAGGCTACCGACTTTGATGGTGACGGCGACCTTGACCTCTTCGTTGGGGGCAGGGTAGTGCCAAATAAATATCCTTTTCCTGCCAGGAGTTATCTGCTCCGCAATGACGGCGGCACGTTCAGTGATGCCACCCAAGAACTGGGGCCGGATGTGGCGGAAATAGGAATGGTGACTTCCGCGCTTTGGACAGATTTCAACCAGGATGGAAATGTTGACCTAATGGTGGTGGGAGAATGGACCAATGTCGAATTTTTTGAAAACCAAAATGGAAAGCTGGCTTATGCCACGCCGAACTACGGGATGGACCAGACTCGGGGCTGGTGGAACCACGTCAGTGAGGCGGATGTCGATGGGGATGGCGATACGGATTATGTGCTTGGCAACCTTGGCCTGAACTATAAGTTTCATGCTTCGGAAGATAAGCCATTCCACGTTTACTGTAGCGATTTTGATAGTGACGGTGTTCAGGATGTGGTGTTGGCCAAGAAAGTAAACGACGATTTTAAGCCCATCCGTGGAAGGACTTGCTCATCTACCCAAATGCCATTTATAAAGGATAAATTCACCACTTTTGGAAGCTATGCCGATGCCAGTATTACCGATATTTATGGAGAAGAAAAATTAAATGCGGCCCTGCACTACGAGGCCAAATTATTCGAATCAGTTTGGCTCAAGAACAATGGCAACGGAAAGTTTGAAATCGTGCATCTACCTTCGGAGGCGCAGTTTTTCCCTATCAATGGGGCAATTTTTGAAGACTTCAATCGAGATGGGAAAGCAGATCTTTTACTTGTTGGGAACAACTATTCCGCAGAGGTGGAAACTTCCCGTGCAGATGCAGGTAACGGCTTATTGCTTTTAGGTGATGGTACAGGTGCATTGGAGCCGTTGTCTGTTCTGGAAAGCGGCATGTTCACACCAGGGGATGTTAAAGATTTGAAACTGATAAAATTGGCCAATGGCAATAACGCAGTCCTGATAGCCAACAATAATGCGCCCGTGCAATTGTTCCAGTCAAAAAAACTGGATCCGAGCTGATGAGTGTTTCCAAAAGGATGGGAATTCAATTCCCATCCTTTTGGAAACACACCATTTTTTATTATTTACCGCAACGCTTTTACCCTTTCAGCAATTGGGGCCGATTCCCAGTACTCATTGAATTCCGTTAAAATATCTTCGGCGCTCCTTGTGCTTTTTTTGAACGGTGTATTCATTAGCATGGTAGGCATGCCCTTGCCCTCTTCAAAAGCAATTTTCCGCTCTTCCGCAAACAGGATTTTACCATTTTCAAAGCAAACGTACATTTCCGTGATATTGGGGTCGCCTATTTTTTCCCATTTACGGTGGTGGTAGTAAAGTATCTCACCATTTTTCATATAATACGATGGGTTGACCTCAAATTCTTTGGAAGATATCCGCATGGTTATTTTGGCCATACCGTCATCCGTTTGCCAGAAGCCGAGCTGATCACGTTTGGAATGGATATTCAAGGCCACTACTTCAGTTGGTACCGATACTTTCTTCAACTTGGCGTCCAACGAATCAACTACCTCTTTTATAGCTTGAACTTCTTCGGAATCTATGGTCAGTTCATTTGGATAGGATGTGGTTGTATTTGGTGACGTTTCGGGAAGCGTATTGGCTTGGTTGTTTATAGCCAAAGTATTGTCGTCCTGAGTCTCGTCGGTAGAAGAAGCATCTCCTTTCTGGTCAGGAGCGCAAGAGAACAAGAGCAAAATGAATGTTATGGGAATTACGAAGTATTTCATAAAAATTGCTGGATTTAATTAAAGATAAAATTAGGTTTATTTATTAGCATCTGAAACTGCTTTTGAGTAGATATTTACAGTGTAAAAGTATGGACTTATTTAGGGAAGATGTATAATTTTACGATGTTTCAGATTTCTGCTCTTCTGCCTTGTAAGAACCATGCCTGAAAACAGCCACCCACGCACCTTTATTTCGAACTATTATCGAACCATTTTAGGATAAAAGCGTAAAATAATTTACCCAAGAAAGTCAATTTATTTATGCACTGTTCCTAAAATAAATTAAAAAGGCATGAAAAAAATCTTCTTGAACATTTATGCCATCTCTTGCTTTTCATTGTTTTTTTCAAATTGCAGAGAGGTGGATTCGACTGTCAATATAACGGCAGGCTCTGAGATTCAATTCATTGAACATTCTCCAGAAAAAAGTGGGCTATCTTTTTCGAATATCTTGGATGAAGAAAAGCTGACAAACCCATTTAATTATATCAATGCATACAATGGAGGAGGAGTGGGAATTGGAGATATAAATAATGATGGTTTGCAGGATGTATTTATGACAGGCAACATGGTATCTTCAAAATTATTCATAAATAAAGGTGATTTTAAGTTTGAGGATGTAACTGCACTATCGGGTACAACTACCAATGGTTGGTGTACGGGTGTTTCGATGGCCGATGTCAATGATGATGGCTGGCTGGATATATATGTTTCGAGATCCTATCATGATGCCCCAGCCCATAAGCTCCGTGAAAATCTTTTATTCATAAATAATAAAAATGGCACCTTTTCAGAGAAAGCAGCTGAGTATGGTGTAAATGATGGGAACTACAGTATAGGTGCTTCTTTTTTTGATTATGACCGAGATGGTGACCTAGATTTGATTGTGGCTAACCACCCAAGATTTAGGATGGTTTCTTTGGCAACGCATTATAATTATTGGATATCGCCAGTAATGGAATTCAGTAACCGTCTTTTCCGAAATGACGGTAATAAATTTGTGGACGTGACCAGAGAAGGAGGTTTGTTGACTTATGCTTTCAGCTTGGGAGTCACTACCTCCGATCTCGACAATGATGGGTGGCCAGATATTTATATTTCTGTGGATCACGACGAGCCTGATCTGGTCTTGCACAACAATGGTGATGGCACATTTTCGAATATTACCGATACGGCTTTAAAACAAAACAGCCGCAGCTCAATGGGGATTGATGCTGGCGATGTGAACCATGATATATATCCTGACATTTTAGTAGTAGAAATGTTGTCAGAAGATTATTTCAGGGAGAAAGTGGCGATGGGCATGCAAACGGTCGATCGGTTCGAGTATTTGATGGACAGTTTGAAATTCAAATATTATCAAATGCGGAATTTTCTGCATTTAAATAATGGAAATAATACGTTCAGTGATATAGGCCAATTGGCAGGTGTTCACCGTACCGATTGGAGTTGGTCGGCACTTTATATGGATGTGGATAATGATGGCTGGCAGGATATATTTATTTCCAATGGATATTATCGGGATGTTTATGATAAAGACCAGGCAAAATCATTTGACTCAACCATGTTGACACTGGGTAACGATATGTTGACCAAAAATAAATTGGCTTCTGAATATGCCCGAAGTTGCACACAAACTTTAATTCCCAACTATTTGCTAAAAAATAATGGTGACCTGACTTTTGAAAATTACACATCCGTTACCGGTTTAGATAAGCCTACTATTTCAACAGGAGCGGCATATGGTGATTTGGACAATGATGGTGATCTTGACCTAGTGATAAGCAACCTTGGTGCGCCTTCCTTATTGTATGAAAATAAATCAAATGGAACAAACAATTATTTGCGTTTCAAAGTGGCTCATACGCCGGGAAAATCAAGGATAGGCACGAAAATAATTTTGACCAATAATAGGGATGTGCAAATGCGAGAATTGTTGACAACAAGGGGCTATCAGTCTGCAAGTGAGCCAATTGTGCATTTTGGGACAGGTGATTTGTCTTTGGTGGAGAAAGTGGAAATTATTTGGCCTGATGGCAAATTGCAAACCCTAACTATGGTCAAAACCAATCAAGTAATAATTCTGGATTATCAAGATGCCAATGGGTTATATGTTCCACCTCCAAAAGTGGAATTTGTGCATGAAATGCCTGCGTCAGAGTCCGGAATAGATTTTGTGCAGCAAGAAAATTTTTATAACGATTATGACGACCAGGTTTTATTGCCACATAAAATGTCGGAGCAAGGGCCTTTTATTTCAAAGGGAGATATAAACAACGATAATTTGGAAGATATATATATCGGTGCACCTTCAGGACAAAGTGCCGAATTATATGTTCAACAAAAGAACGGAAAATTTAAAAAAAGAAATATTTCCGCTTTTGATGATGATAATTTTTTGGAAGATGCAGGCAGTGCGTTTTTTGATGTAGATGGTGATGGTGACATGGATTTATTAGTCGCAAGCGGTGGGTACGAATACAATAAAGAAAGTGAAAAATACCAGCCCCGTTTGTATTTAAATAATGGGAGCGGAGATTTTAAAAAATCGGAAAATAAATTTCCCATATGGAGAAATAGCAGTTCTTGTGTTCGGCCAGTTGATTTTGATAATGACGGAGATGTTGATGTTTTTATTGGTGGCCGACTCGCTCCAAAAACATATCCTTTGCCTGGTAAAAGTGGAATATTTATCAATGATGGAAATGGAAATTTTACAGAAGAAACTGAATATATAGCACCTGGACTTTCTAATATTGGAATGGTAAAAGATGCCTTGTGGGAAGATTTAAATAATGACGATAAAAAAGATTTAATAGTGACAGGGGAATGGATGCAAATCCATTTTTTGGAAAATAAAGATGGAAGATTAATGGACCAAACTGAAAGCTATTTACCAGGGTCGCCTGTTGGGTGGTGGAATTGCATCCAGGCAGCTGATTTAGATGGAAATGGATTAATTGATTTTGTGGTCGGTAACCTTGGGTTAAATTATAAATACAAAGCATCGGAAGAAAAGCCATTTACGATTTATGGGAAAGATTTTGACAACAGCGGTTCACAGGATATTGTGCTGGCTACCTATTATGGGGAAACGGTTTATCCGGTCAGGGGTCGCTCCTGTTCATCGGAGCAAATACCTGATTTGAAAAAGAAATTCCCGACTTTCACCGAATATGCTAGGGCGGATGTCAGCGAAGTATATGGCGAAGATTTAAATACGGCTGTTCAATACGATGTTACCCAATTTGCAAGTGTGGTATTATACCAGGATCAACCTGGGAAATTTTCGGTGTTCGAGCTTCCTGTAGAATGCCAGATTGCTCCTGTCAACGGGGTTGTCATTTATGATATAAATGGTGACGGGAAAAAAGATTTGGTGACAGGAGGCAATCTGTATCAATCTGAAATAGAAACGGGCAGGGCTGATGCTGGCACGGGAACAATTGTTTTAAATATGGGGGATAAAAAATGGAATGCGTTGGCAGTGCACGAGTCAGGGCTGTACATGGCAAATGATGCAAAATCCATACAATTATTGGAGCTGGGTGAAAATAAAAGCCCCGCTGTAATTGTGGGCAATAATAGCGAGAGGTGCCAGGTCTTTATTATTGATAAAATATCTTTGTGAAATGATATTTTCAAAAATGTAGTTGTTTTAAGTTTTAGGCCGTCAGAATAACTTTAAACAACTTCATTTATTGGGGTGTATTTCAAAATGTTGGTAAGAAGGTAGGCCGGATTTCCCAATCCGGCTGTAAACAGGGCGGATTGGGAAATCCGGCCTACCTTTCCACCGACATTTTGAAATACACCCATTTATTGGGTTTTAGTATTTGCTGCTTTTGCTGCCTTGTCTTTATCAATTAAAGGTTTGGCCATATTCCAGTATTTAAGCGTAAAATCATAGAGCTCTTTTTTGCTTTTTTTGGGCGTTGCCAGCTCTATCGTTTTAAGTTTTGCGGGTATTTCGCCTTCATAAATCTGGGCGCTTCGATCTCCAGCGTAAAACATTTTCCCACCATTATCGAAATAGATATAAGTTTCTTCCGTGTATTGAGGAGAAGGATTTTTATCCCAGAATCGATAATGCATGAGTAAAGGTTTGCCATCTTTATAGAAGATATATTTTATGTTCAAAACCCTGTATTCGTTTTCAGTGACAAGTATGCGTGTTATGTCGTTACTTGTATCTGAATAGTATCCAATTTTTAAATTATCCTGCCCAAAATGAGACACATCAATATGATTGAGTTTGGGTTTGTGAAACATGTTTTTGTTGACAGCCAATGCAATTGAATCGATATAATTGATTCTGACAGTATCTTTTACAAAAGGCGAGTCATCAAGGTAAAAAGGGCCAGACTTGCCTGGATTGTCGGTGACGGAATTATGGGTTGGGTTGCAAGCAACCAGATACAACGCAACAGCAAAATAAGAAAGAAGGGTTTTCATAAATAGATATTTTTTGTAATGCATAACAAATCAAAAAGCGTGCAAATATCTAATCCCTGGAGGAATAAAACATATCATTAAGGATTCCGTATCAGAAAATATACAATATGGTTTGACAGAGTCGATTTGAATACTGAATTTCTTAAATTTGCATTTTTCAAATCTGCTCCATCGCCGAAACAAACAGATACATTCCTCACCTTGTTGATAAAAGATTAAATCAAAAATAATTGTCTCATGTACATCCAAAAGTCTCTTTTTATTGTAGCTGCTTTATTGCTGTTGGCACCTTCATGTAATGAAAATTCCGTAGAAAACAAGACTGGATCGCAAGAACCTGTAGGAGAAGGACTGTTTTCGCTGCTCCCCTCGTCCCAAACAGGGATTGATTTTAGCAATGATCTGGAGGAAGATGTGGTTACCGAAAATAATGTCCTTTCCTATTCACATTATTATAATGGCGCTGGCCTAGCAATTGGAGACGTGAACAACGACGGCTTGCCTGATGTCTTTTTTACTGGCAATGAAGTGCCTAACCGGCTATATCTTAATAAAGGGAATTTGAAATTTGAAGATGTAACTGAAAAAGCTGGGATTAATCCACCCAATAAATATTGGTCTACTGGAGCAACCATGGTTGATATCAACGATGACGGGTTCCAGGATATTTACGTTTGCCAATATGGCCCATATCCAGCTGAACAGCGTCAAAACCTTTTCTTTTTAAACAATGGTGACCTGACCTTTACAGAAAAGGCAGCAGCCTACGGATTGAACGATGGCAACGAAAGTGTACAGGCGGCCTTTTTTGATTACGATAAAGACGGGGATTTGGATTGCTATATCATGAATGAATCCAAATATGCCCAAATTATTTATAAAACAGTTTTTGAAGACCTCAAAGTAAAAAAGAACTTGGAAGCGGCCAGTGGAAAGATGTTCAGAAATGATGGCGGCCATTTCACCAATGTGACGGAAGCTGCCGGAATGCTCCAATATGGCTACGGCCTCGGCCTCAGCATCAGTGATATTGACCAGGATGGCTGGCTCGATGTTTATGTGGCCAACGATTATTCTGTCCCGGACTTCATGTACATCAACAGCGGTGACGGTACATTTACCGACAGGCAAAAAGAAAAGACCAGACAGGTTTCTTTTTACGGAATGGGCTGCGACATTGCCGATTACAACAACGACGGTCTGCCTGAAATTGCCGTGGTGGACATGGCCTCCATCGACCACTTCCGCTCCAAGACCCTCATGGCTTCGATGGACACGAAAGGTTTTTGGTATTTCATCAATGACCTTGGCTACCAGTATCAATACATGTTCAATACCTTCCAATTGAACAATGGCAACGGAACTTTTAGCAATGTGGCCAACCTGGCTGGTGTGGCAAAGTCAGACTGGAGTTGGGCAGCACTGCTTGCTGATTTTGACAACGACGGTTGGAAGGATTATTTTATCTCAACCGGTTATCGCCGTTATTCACGGGACAATGATTTTAGGAATGAGATGAAAGCGGTGAGGGATGCAAATGGAGGGACTGTACCTTTGTCTATGCGTCAGAAAATGTACGATAAAATGCCACAGATTAAGCTTCCAAATTTTATTTATAAAAACAACAAAGATCTGACTTTTAAAGAAGTAACGGAAGTTTGGGGAATGGGGGAGCTGTCTTATTCCAACGGTGCAGCATATGCCGACCTCGACCTTGATGGGGATTTGGATCTGGTGACCAACAATATTGACCACGAAGCTTTTATCTATCGAAACAATACTTCTGAAATTGGAGGCAGCAATTATTTGCGGGTACAGTTACGGGGCAAATCCCCAGCAGACATGGTCGGCCCGAAAGTTTATATTTATGCTGGGGATGAAATGCAGTACCAAGAGTCGGGCACTGTGAGGGGGTACATGGGCAGTATGGAAAATACTATTCATTTTGGATTGGGTGCTTACAGTCAAGTGGACAGGGTAGTAGTAGAGTGGTTGGATGGAACGCAGACAGAACTCACCGATGTGTCTGTCAATCAGGTAATTGGAGTAGATCAAAATATGGCATCGGCAAAGCCAGCTTCCGCTCCCGTGGCAAAGAGCTTTCCCATCGCCGAAGTAAATCCATACAGTTTGGGCATCGGTTTTGAGCACCAAGAAAACCCTTTCAATGATTTTGACAAGCAAGTTTTATTGCCGCACAAGCAATCAACCTTGGGCCCTAAAATAACGGTTGGCGATGCCAATGGCGATGGCTTGGACGACTTCTTTGTTGGCGGTGCAAGTGGTCAGGCTGGGAAAATGTATTTCCAAAAACCAGATGGACATTTTATTGAAAATGAAAACCAGCCTTGGTCAAAAGCTGACCTGGAATGCGAAGATATGGACGCTGCTCTGTTCGATGCCGACGGGGACGGCGACCTCGATCTCTATATCGTGAGCGGTGGTGGTGGTGATATGGAAGGCAAGGAAAGTGCTTTGCAGGATCGTGTCTATATCAACCTCGATGGCAAAGGCACTTATGGCAAAGTCAATAATGCCCTGCCGGAAATGCTGACCAGCGGCGCAGTTGTAAAAGCTGCTGATTATGACCAGGATGGGGACATGGATATCTTTGTGGGCGGTGGCAACCAGCCGGGCCGATACCCTTATTCTTCCAGGAGCTATATCCTCCGTTTTGATAGGGAAAGGTTAAAATACGTAGATGTCACTGCTGAGGTAGCACCTGGACTTGAGAACCCAGGGTTGGTCAAAGATGCCATGTGGACAGATTTGAATGGCGACAAATACCCCGATCTTGTGATGGTAGGGGAATGGATGCCGATCAGTTTGTACATTAATAGTAAAGGAGTACTAGAAAATGCCTCTCAAAAATACGGAACGAACGAACTGAAAGGGTGGTGGTACAGTATTGAAGCTGCCGATGTGGACAATGATGGCGATCAGGATTTCATCGTGGGCAACCTTGGCCACAATGGTAAATTCCATGCAAGCCATAAGAAACCGTTCAAGGTCTTTGCCAACGATTTTGACAATAATGGTACTTGTGATATTGTGTTGAGCAAGGAATACAAAGGGAAATTGGTGCCGACCCGTGGTCGGCAATGCTCCTCTGATCAGATGCCTTTCATCAAAGAAAAATTCCCGACTTTCAAAGATTACGCAAACGCTGGCATAGAGGATATTTTAGGAAAAGAAAACCTCGATGCTTCCCTGAAATTGGAAGTTACTACTTTCGAATCCATTGTTTTGATAAACAATGGTGGCAGTTTTTCAGTGAGCCACCTACCAAATGAGGCACAGATTGCACCCATCAATGGTATCATCTGTGAGGATTTTGATGGGGACGGGAACAAAGATCTTTTGATTGCGGGCAATAACTTTGATACGGAAGTCGAAACGCCACGGTACGACGCCGGTACGGGCCTTATTCTGAAAGGAGATGGCCAAGGGCATTTTGCTCCGGTTTTGAGTTCTTCAAGTGGTTTTTATGCTCCGCAAAACGTCAAGCATATTGCAATCATCCGTTTGGCCGGCACCCAGGATAAACTGGTTTTATTGGCAGTAAATGATTCCCCATTGAAGGTATTTAAGGTAAAGGAGAAGGGGCTTTTCACCCTGAACGTGAACGCAGAAGAATGATTTGCACCAAATAATTTGTTCTAAAAAAGTCCTGTAAGTATAACGTGAGTTCTGGATAGCAATCTTATTGTCCCGTTAGGGACGGAACATGGGTAGCCAAGCATTTGCAGGGGTTTTTCGCCGTGCCGTAGGTACGCAACGTGGAAAATGTTACGTACCTACGGCACGAAAAATACCGTT
>JAJCYI010000205.1 GCA_029263015.1 Saprospiraceae bacterium
TTTCCGCCATACTTTGTTAAAAAAAATGACCGTAGCTATGGCTATGCTAATTTTTTTTGCCTTGTCTGACGAAAAAACCTGCCTGCCGGTAGGCAGGTAACCTCGTCAAAAGTGTCGATTATTTAACTCCACCTACTTAAGGCGGCTTTTGAATTTATTTTTTTATAAAGCCACCATTTGTAATTCAAAGTTCAAAACTGTAATCCAATGAAAAAAACGATTACATCCTGTTCCCAGCAACGGATAAACTTACACTCGACTTTATACACAATTATTTTGGCCAAAAAAGAATTTATTAAAGGCCCGCTATTAACAATTATAATCCTGTTTTTATTAACGACAACAAACACTCACCTAAGTGGACAAGCCTATTGTACAATGGCTTGCAACAACCTGGTCAATGTTTCGCTGCCGCAAGAATGCGAAGCTGAAATCAAGTACGACATGATCTTGGAAGGTTCGTACAATAGTTCCACTTGTTCACCAAATGGGCCGACTGCATTTGTGGTAACGGTAATGGGGCCAGTAGGCGCCCCATTACCTACCAGCCCTTTTGTTGACTCGACTCACATTGGCAACACCTACTCCGTAAAAGTAAAACACTGGGCATCAGGAAATTCCTGCTGGGGCAGCATCCATGTGGAAGACAAATTAGCGCCTCAATTGGCCTGTCCACCAAACCTGACCGTAGAATGCAATGCACCAACATCGCCCACCCAAACCGGTGAGGCAATTGCAGAAGACTGCTCGGATGTCGTTGTTACTTATAACGACAGTTCCCAAAACTATGGCTGCAATGGTAATAATGCTGGCCAGATCATTCGAAGTTGGACAGCAATAGACCAACATAACAATGTGAGCACCTGCCAGCAAACGATTACGATAGCCCAGTCATCTACCAGCGATATTGAATGGCCAAATAATTTAGATGATATTGCAGCCCCGTCACTTGATTGTGAGAACCCAAACACGGATCCAGATAACACCGGCATGCCCACTATCAATGGGCAGCCCATACCCAACGGTACAGGTTATTGCAGCATAGCTTACGACTATGACGATCTGGTACTGACACTTTGTGAGAACAGCTTTAAAGTCCTGCGCACCTGGACGGTCGTGTACTGGTGTACTGGTTCCATTCTCCATCATACACAAGTCATTGCGGTAAAGGATAAAACAGCTCCAATGCTGTCTTGTCCACCGCCATTGACTGCGGGGACGACGAGTTCTATCCAATGCAAGGCCACGGTTATATTGCCGCAGGCCGGCATTACTGACAATTGTTCGACCAACTTTAATGTATCCATGAATACCCCTTCTGGATGGGTCAATGGCAATGGCGGTGTTGTCCATAATGTAAACTTGGGCACCTACACCATTACCTACAATGTGGAGGATAATTGCGGCAACAATGCTACGTGCAATACCACCCTCACCGTGATAGATGACGACTCTCCAACCGTAATCTGTGATGAATTTACGGTGACGACCCTCAACAATACGGGGATTGCCATCATTTTTGCCAACACTTTTGATGATGGGACTTATGACAATTGCAGCTATTTTACCTTGTCCGTACGACGTATGCAAGAGGCTTGTGGTGTTCAACCAGTTTTTGCTCCAAGCGTGTTTTTCTGTTGCGAAGATGTAGGAGAAGACATTCAGGTTGAGATGCAGGCGACTGATGCATCTGGCAATACCAATAGCTGTATGGTCAGCGTGCATGTGGACGACAACTCGGAACCAGCGATTCTTTGTCCGCCAAGCGCGGTGCTCACCTGCACCGAAGATCCAAACGACTTAAACCTCACTGGTGAGCCAACGACGGTACTGGTTTGTGGTTCGGTGGACGTTGACTTTTCTGACACCAACAACCTCAACCAGTGCGATGTGGGCACCATTACGCGGACTTGGACGGCAACTGCCGACAATGGGAACAGCAATTCTTGTAACCAACTCATCACCATGGTTGACAATACGCCTGTGGTGATTGATTTTCCAGATGACTACGCCGTGAATGGATGTGTTTCAATAGATGACCTCCTTCCAGAAAATTTGCCTCCGGGCTTTGATTTTCCAGTAGTGACGAGCGACTGCGAAATGATCGCAACCAATGTTAGCGACCAAGTATTTACAGTAGCTGCGCCCGCTTGTTTTAAAATAGTGCGCACCTGGACCTTGATTGATTGGTGTGTCTATCAGACTGGCAGCAATACGGGAGTTTGGTCAGATACGCAAATTGTGATGGTGACGGATACCACCGCGCCAATAGTTACCTGTCCCACAAATGTAGTGGTAGGGGTAGGCTTGGACTGCAAAGCGTCAGTTACGCTTCCGCAAATCACTGACATTCAAGATTGTAGCGAAGATGTTACGGTTTTTGTTAGCACAACTTTAGGCTTCGGGGCCGGGCCGTTCAACGATGTGAACCCCGGTAATTACACAGTCAATTATTCCGTGTCAGATGGCTGCAACAACAATACTTCCTGCTCCATCAATATTCATGTGGTGGACGATAAAAAACCAACGCCGTTTTGTAAAAATGGCCTCATAATAGAGTTGATGGGTGTGGACACAGATGGTGACGGCCTCATTGACGATGGCATGGCCACCGCAGAGGCGGAGAGCATGAACGATGGTAGTTTTGATAACTGCCCAGGATCTTTGTCGTTTTCTTTCACGCCAAATATCATTACTTCAACCGTTGATTTTGATTGTAGCAATCTTGGACAAAACCTCGTGGAAATATGGGTCACCGATGCGAACGGCAACCAAGACTACTGCGAAACATTTATCATCATTCAGGACAACATGGGCGTGTGCAGCGGAAACCTATACGCCAGTGTCGGCGGCGCTGTTACCAATGAAAATGGCGTGGACGTGCAGAACGCCACGGTAAGCATCAACGACGGCGTAACCCCTCCTGCCATGACCGGTGCCGATGGCAATTTTGAATTTCCGACATTGCCGCTGGGGAATGATTTTACCGTGACGCCCGAAAAAAACATGAACCTGCTCAATGGGGTAACTACCTATGATATGGTATTGATGCACAAACATGTTTTGGGGGTGTCGGCACTCAATTCTCCATATAAGATCATTGCTGCCGATGTGAACAATTCCAAAACGGTAACTACTTTTGACATGGTGGAAATGAAGAAAAACATCCTCCACATTACCGACTATTTCACCAATAATGAAAGTTGGCGTTTCATTGATGCAGATTATGTTTTCCCAAATGTCAATGACCCGTTTGAGGAGGACTTGCCTGAAGTTTACAACATCAATAATTTTCAGGGCAATATGGATGCAGTGGATTTCATCGCCGTGAAAGTGGGGGATGTGAATGATTCTGCCGTACCCAACCTGTTTTACGATCCTACCGAAGACCGCAGCGGCGAGGTGCTGACCTTGCTGGCAAATAATGAGCAATTGCAGGCCGGAGCGGAATACCTTTTGGAAATCACTACTGAAAATTTTGACCAAATAATTGGTTATCAGTTTACATTGAACTTTGATCCAGCTGCGCTGGAATACATAAAGTTGGAGAAAGGCGAACTGCCTTCCCTGACCGAAACAAACTTTGGCTTCGCACTGCTCGAGCAAGGGGCAATTACAACATCTTGGAACCACACTGAACCAACCAGCCTTGAAAAAGGGGCCGTGCTGTTCAGCCTGGTATTCCGAGCTAAAACAAACACATATTGGACCGATGCGCTTGACCTCGGGTCAACTTACACGACTGCCGAAGCCTATTTTGAGGGTGGTGAAAAATTGGACGTGGATTTGGTTTTTGAAGAAACGCCCATGCTTTACCCCCAAGCACTTATGGTCTCTCCCAACCCATTTCACAATGCTACAGTCATTGGTTTCAACCTTTTGGAAGCTCAAGAGGTGACGCTGACCGTGTTCGACCGCTCAGGAAGGGTGGTCGAAACGGCCAGCCAAATCTTTCAAAGTGGAGATGGGGAATTTGTATTCGAAGCGAAAGATCAGATGCCATCAGGAACCTATTTCTTTCAACTGAAAACGGAAGCTACAATTGAAACCGGTAAAATGGTTTTGATGCGATAGCAAATGCTCGAAATGGTAATAAACACGCTCGCTCTTAACCATAGGGGGCTAACTCAAAAACTCACTAACTCAAAACTCAAAACTCAAGTTAGATAAACCATTTCCAGTATAGATTTTTTTAGGGGAACAGTTTTGAATTTGGTGGGCTGGCAGTTTGTCGGCCCGCCATTTTTTTTTGAAACCGCTGGCCCCGCTGGTGCAGGACACAGTCCTGCGCCAGCGGGGGAATGAAATTAGCAAGTTCATTACATTTCTGCGAAGACAATATTCCATTTGAAACCTATTTTTTCAAAAAAGAATATTTTCTCTACTTCGAAGTGTGATTCCAGTTTAGTGAAAACAACTGCTTTTGTTTTATTCACGTTGTATAAAATGTCACTAAAATAAAAATACTCTTCAAACTTATCAGTATTTTTGTTGATTTCCTGATTCAAAGAAATAGTTTCAAAAACCTGGCTTATATTAAGTTCAGAAAGATTTAAAATAAGAGGAGAACGTACTATTTTATGCTCAAGGAAATCGTCGATTCTTTTTTGGATATTTAATATTTCATTATAGTTAACAGTATCCTTCGTGGCATCAAATTCGAGTAGTTTAATATTTTCTTTATCAAAGAAGATGTTAATAAAATCATTTTTACCTGTAAATAATTTTATGTCAAATTCACTTTGATAATAGAGTATTTGTGCTTTACCCATGTAATATTTATGCACACATGGAATTCGAGCCAAATTAGAACTATATAATTTATCAAAAAATGCCTTTTCATGTTTACTATTGATTCTTCTAACCAAATTTTTATCTTTGTAAATGCTATCATTTAAATAAAAATCAACGGTTTGGTATGTACAGGTCGGTATGTGGTAAAAAAAGTCATTTAATATAATGTCAGCTATATCTATATTGTCTCTGTCAATGTTAGTTTTTTTGCATGAAATGACAACTGAAAGCAACGGGAATATGATGAAGAGTAAATTCAATTTAAACATGGTGAACTGTTGTTTTCTTTTATTTTTCAAAATCATCCTCAAGTTTTTGCGTTATCTCTTCTTCTGTTTGTAAATTGTAAATTTCTGTAATCTCTTGAAGATTTTCAAATCTAATGGATTTCTAATTGAAATTATATACTATGTGGTAGTAGTAGGTACAGGTCAGCAGCTAAAATAGTTTATCGATATTTTATTATCTTCGAAAAAATTGATTAACATGAACGAAATTACAAAGGATCTTATAATTAGAAAATACATCTCGAAAGAAATCAGATTAGAAACACTGGTTGAACGATACCCGAATAAAATAGATGACAATTATTTCAGTGAGGAAATAGACACTATATTACTATCAAGGAATTCAAATGAAGTTGAATATTTTTTATATTTCTTTTTTAATGATTTTTCATTGTCAAGTAAAATTATTTTGAAATTATGTCAGCTATTATTTGAAGGATGGCATTACAGCCATGAAGACATAGTATTACTTATTCAGAACAAATGCCCTATTCCAGAAGCTGTAGATTATTTAGACAAGGCAATTATTATGAAACACCAAGTATTGATTGACAATTGGGACTACGAACCCTTTGTGAGGAAGTGCATGTACGCATTAAGGGCGATCAATACAGATCATTCATGGAGCGTAATAAGAAAATATGCAGCACCACTAGTGTTGCGTTAAGAAAAACAAATTCGTTGTAAAAAATTAACTATCAGTTAGTTACAGAGGTTTTTCGATTTCACGACTTCAGCGAATTTCTATGAAATTGGCTATTTTTCACTAAAAATAGCCAATGTATCAGG
>JAJCYI010000206.1 GCA_029263015.1 Saprospiraceae bacterium
AAGAGATTTTAAATATTACAACTTCAAAACTCTTTGTGAATGCTTTATAAAATCTTTCAAACGCACGAAATTGAGCAAAATCAAGCTGAAACCTAAAATTTCAGCATGTAAACACTCTACTTATGGGATGACTCATGTTTATAGTTGAAACAAAAAAAGGCCAGCCACATGGCCAGCCTTCTTGGTTTCGGAGCGGAGATGGTTCATGAAATGCTATTGCTTTACGACCAGTTTGGTTTTTTGGCGACCTCCTTCCAATTGAAGATGGAAGTAGTAAGTGCCAGTTGGCAATTGTGTTCCATCAAAGCTGAACTGGTGCTCTCCTGCGTTAAGTTTTTTATTGACCAATACTTTCAACTGTTGGGACATGCCATTGAACAAACTGAGTTTCACATGTTCTTGGCCACTGTTAAACCGGATATTCACTTGTTTGGAAAATGGGTTTGGATAAGCTACCGCTTCTAAAACAGGTGCTAATTCATCCGTTCCCGTTGTTTCACAACCTTCAATGATTGGGATGTGCGAGAATTCTGGAAACAATAGGTTTTTTACATCATCCTCCGCAATATCAAACCAATCCATGAAAACCGAACCATATACATTTCTGAAATCGTATTGCATGGCCACGGCATCTCCGACTTCTGGGTTGTCGGGTATTTCTGGGTTGTCGCCAATGAACCCAGGTGCAACACAGCTACCGAACAACATCAATGGGGCAGCATCGCCGTGGTCGGTGCCAAAACTGTCGTTGGATCGGATGCGCCGTCCAAACTCAGAGAAGGTCATGGTCAGCACCCGTTGGTCAAGTCCCAGCAAAACAAGGTCCTCCTGGAAACTCTTGATAGCGTCTGACAGCCAGAGCATCAATGTAGCATGGTTGCCAAGGGCAGGATTGTCGCCGACTTGGTTGGCATGGGTGTCGAACCCGCCAAGACTTACCACATATACTTTGGTCTGCAAGCCGCCGGTAATCATACGAGCTACATTTTTCAATTGATTGGCAAACGGATTGGCGTCAGCAGCAGGATAATCGGCCAGGTTATTCGCACTTTCAGCAGCATTGGTTATGACTTCACCATAAGCATTGGTCTGCTCGATGGTTTGCCGTAGGAAAGTCAATTCGTCTCCATAAGGTGTGTTTGGGACAGTTGAACCCTCAAGGTCGAGCAGTGGGTTCAAGTTGAATGGATCATTGATGGCCAGGCTGTAATTCACCGCACTCCCCTGGCACGTCTCAGAAACCAAAGAACCCATTGTAATAGCAAATGGATCTGGGTATTCAGCACTTGGGTAGCCTTCTGGATAATCAGGTGCGTCAACCTCAAAGTTCCGACCCAGCCATCCTGTTGTCCAAGTTTCATTGGCAGGAGAACCCGATGTCCAAATGTCGGTGCTGCGAAAGTGCGATCTGTTTTGGTTTGGGTAGCCGACAGATTGTACGACAGCCATTCTGCCATCATCAAAAACAGATTTAATCCCAGTCATATTTGGGTGGAAAGCATTGTTGAAGCCTACATCCAACAGGCTGGATTGGGGTATCAAAATATTGCCTCTTGCATTGGCCAGTTTATCGTACTGGTCGAGCGGCGTGATGGTTGCCAGGCCATCGTTGCCACCGTTCAATTGAATGAGGATGAGAACTTTGTCGTTGTCACCTGAGATGGCTGAAAATATAGATGATTTAGGCATCGCCCTGAGATTCATTCCATTGACAATCAGTGGAATAGAAAGGCCGGTGCTTTGTATGAATTTGCGTCGTTTCATGATTTTTATTTTACAATGAGTTAGGAGTCAGGTTTTTTGAGGAGTCAGGGGTCAGGGGTCAGATTTGAAGAACCGAAGGTCAGTATTCAAGAAAAGAGCAAGAAAAGCCATTGTTTAACTGCTACTCCCTGACTCCTAAAACCTGATCCCTGACTCCTCATCACTGATCCCTGAAATTTAACTCAGATAAAATTCGGGCATGCTCATCATGGCTGCCAATAGATCCTGGAGTTTGGATACAATTGCGGCTTCCAGATTTGAGTTGGTTGGATCGTTGATATATTCTCCGTATTCCACCGTCCATTCAAAATCTGGAAGGCCGGGGAGGAGGATGGATTTCAACAAATCCTTTTGCTCCAGTGTAATGGGCTGCGGGTACAATATTTTAGAAAATTCGTCAATCATATTGTTCGGATCGAATGGGTCGTCCACCGATGCGGCAAATTTCAGCACATTGATCTGTGCCCTTGTATCGCCTATGGCAAAACCTTCGAAAGCCATCAAGTTGGTAAAATCCATTCGTACGGGCAGGGTAGAGGAACTGATCCAAATCCTGTAAAAAGTAGGTTCCTGGTAATAAGCTTTCCATCCTGCAACACTCGGTGGGTTGTACGGTACCATTTGCATCCTTGGCAATGGTACTCGAATCAATTGGAACATAACTCGATAGTACCTGTCCAAATCCGATTCGTCGATTTCGACTTCAAATGTATTGAGCACCGTCATCACAAAATCGATGGGGTTCTTTATCATTGGCCCGATACTGAGCATATCGAAAAAATGTTCACTTTGCAGCAGGGCTTCAAGGGCAGGTTTTATTTCGTAGTCGTTGTCCAGGATTATCTGCGCCATGGGTTCGATCACATCTGTTTCCACCTCCGCAGAAATGATGTAATAAACAAACCACCGATATAACTTCCGGCAAATAAACTTGGCACATTCATCTTTTGAATAAATAATGTCGATTAAATGGGCATATTCCTGATCGTCCATATTGTCGATCAGAAGATCATCGAAACGGTGGGAGAGCTGCTTTTGGGTCTGGTTGTGCCTACCGCTGAGAAAAATGCTGCCAGCATCAACATTCTCCTGTGTAAACAATCCTATTTGACGCCACCCGGTTAGTACTTTTGCTATCTCGACCACGTCATCTTCTGTATAATTGGTGTAATCGCCAAGGCCCACGGCAGGTCCTTTTCCAATGGTAAACAACTCCAATAATTCCCTGGCAAAATTTTCATTTGGGGATGCGGCGGTGTTCTCATTTCCATTCAGGTAAAGTAGCATGGATGGATCAATGGCGATCAGTTTGGTGAGTTCCCGATAATTTCCCAATGCATTTTTCCGAAGTGTAGTTATGTATTTGTAAACAAAATTGGCGTCAGGAATATCTGAGGTTACATAATGGTTGTGCCAAAAAAGGGTTATTTTTTCATGGATCGAAACACCTGCTTTTCGCCAGACTTCAATAGTCCACGCATTTAATGATTGTCGTCGATAGGCGCGGATGCTCTGGCCAAGGTCGCCAGGTTGGTAAGGTTTATTCACCCAACTTTCGCCAATTTGAACTTCAGGGTCTTCCTCAAAATTATGGTTGACTGGTTCTGCGGGAAGGGGTTGGTCGGCAAACAATTGTTGTATGGTAGCCTCCAATCCGTTGTTGGCAGCGTCCTTTATTTGTTGGTAAGTTGGACCGAACATGCTGCGCCTGAGCAAGTGTGCGGCATGTTCGTAGTCAAATGTTCCAGTGTAAGGATTGAGGCCAGAAAGCACGGTGGTCGTTGGAGCAGTTGCAGAAGAAAAAGACGCTTTGTCCGAATCTGCTTGTCCGAATAGCTTTGTCAAAGTCGTTCTTCTATCCATGATAAATAAAATTTGGTTGCGAAATGTGTCTGTGAGAAAGGGTGTTTTGGAGAAAGATGGCTTTTGGACTTAGGTCGTTAATAAAAGTTTAAAACGCAAAGAAATCCATTTTTGGGAATTAAGAAATTAGCTGAAAATTAAGTTGTTTCCAATTTCTCAATTTCCAATTTCCAATTTCTAATTATCAAATAAACCCGAACAATTTTGCATGTTTGACAATCTCTTCCTGATTGGAAACTTTCAGTTTGCCAGTAAGAATTGCCATGATAGGGTTCAATTCGCCTCGTAATAGTTGCATGAAATGGATTTCTTTTGCTTTTATGATGCAATTTGGTTGTTCGACCAATTGTGCGTGAATGTCCATATTATTGTTTTTCACTACCACACTGAACAGCCCTCCAGTTTCACCTTGGATGTCAAAATGAAAGTTGGTGTTCACTTCCTTGAGCCACTCAGGCTGTACCATCTGAGGAAGGGAGGAAAAGAAATCCTGGGCAGTTTCAAATTTTACCTTTGGTAGCTTGTTGAAATCCATTCTGATTGGTTGCTGGTTTTGTATTACTATTTTTTATTCAGGTTTAGTTTCCGTTTTTTGCTAAAAGTAGTGCGGATCTCCAGATCCGCTCATGGTGACACGTACGGCATATTGTAAATATGCAGGACTAACAAGAACCATAAAAGTACATGTAATCCCATTTTTTGGTTTTTTTAATCGAAACACGCTGGTTATTTTGATTGTTATATTTTGATTATCAATTGTTTATGAAGGATCATTTTGGCAGATCATTTGACTGTTTTTTACAATAATAACACTCCGCTCAACAGGATTAAAGTAAGGGGGCATTTTAGAAATCTTATGATACCCCACATCTTTTGTGTCATCATTTTCCAATTTTATAACTCGTTGACATTAAACGATTTGTAGGAGCATAGTTGGGAGTCAACTTAGAGTTGACTCCCAACTTAAACAACTGAATTTCAATAAGTTAAAAAAATGTGGGGTGTCGATAGATTTTAGAAATGCCTCCCAACTCATCTGAACAATTAAACAACATGAGAATAATATTCATGGGCACACCGGATTTTGCCGTGCCGTCATTAGATGTTTTGATTGAAAATGGTTTTGACGTAGTTGCCGTCATCACCTCCACTGATAAAATGGGTGGACGTGGCGGCAAAAAGCTTTTGGAGTCTCCGGTAAAAAAATTCGCTAAGAGCAAAGGCATTCCTGTCCTTCAGCCACCAAAATTAAAATCACCAACTTTTCTTGAAGAATTGAGGAGTTATAAAGCAGACCTTCAAGTAGTCGTGGCCTTTCGGATGCTCCCCGAAGTTGTTTGGGCCATGCCGAAATTTGGTACGTTCAACTTGCATGGCTCGCTGTTGCCAAAATACCGGGGCGCAGCTCCGATCAACTGGGCGGTGATCAATGGCGAAAAAGAAACAGGTGTAACTACTTTTTTTATCAAACATGAAATCGACACTGGAGATCTTTTATTTCAAGAAAAAATACCCATCGGTGAAAATGAAACAGTCGGAGAAATTCACGACAGGATGATGCATGTCGGAGCAAAATTAGTTCTGAAAACAGTGCAAGTAATTGAGTCTGGGGATTATCAGTTACAAAAACAAGATGAGTCACAGGTGTGCAAGGCACCCAAAATTTACCACGAAACTTGCAAGATCAATTTTGACCAACCAGTCGAGAAAGTACATGATTTCATTAGGGGGTTAAGCCCATATCCAGGTGCCTGGATTTTAGTGAATGGCGTGGCTGTTTTGGAAGATGGAACGCCCTGGGAAGAGGAGGCGTGGCAAAAAATAAACGGCGATCAATTGAAAATTTTTAGATCGGTCAAAGTTGAAGGTGAACACAATTTTAAGACTGGTCAACTTATTACCGATGGCAAAAAAAAGTTGTTTATTGCAACGCAAAATGGTTTTGTTGAAATATTCGAATTGCAATTGAGGGGTCGAAAAAGGATGCGGGCCGTTGATTTCCTGAACGGAATGCGTTCTTGAAACTAAGCCACCAAAAATGATAAGATAAATTTGTCCGACAACTTACCATCGAATTAACGCAGAACCCCACGTAAATCCGCTACCAAATGCAGCTATGCAAATCAAATCCCCGTCTTTGACTTTTCCTGCTTCAACGGCTTCACTGAGGGCGATGGGGATGGTGGCAGCAGTCGTATTTCCATATCGTTGGATGTTGTTCCACACTTGGTCGTCTCGGAGTTTCAACCTTCTTTGCACAAATTGGCTGATGCGGAGATTGGCTTGGTGAGGAATAAAAAGATCAATATTTTCAGTTGTAAGTCCCTGGTCGTCAAGGGCTTCCATGATAACTTCGGGAAATTTAGTCACGGCCGTTTTAAAGACCAGCTTTCCGTCCATATTTGGGTAAATCATACCTTCATCCAACATTTTTTGGGTCAAGAAGCGGCCTCCATATTCTATGTCTTTATCATAACCAAAATCAATATCTTCTCCCATTTGGTTGAAATGATAACCGGAGTGGCAGCCTGGGTTGATGAAAGCGAGTTTTTCAGCATGGGTGCCGTCAGAGTGGAGTTTTGTCGTTAGAATACCTTTGCCCTCTTCTTCGGTTGGCTGAATGATTACAGCGCCAGCGCCATCACCGAAGAGCACGGAAACATTCCGACCTCTGGTGGTGAAATCAAGACCCATCGAGTGAACCTCTGCTCCGACCAACAGCACATTTTTATACATACCAGATTTTACAAACTGGTCGGCAATGGAAAGTCCATAGATAAAACCCGAGCATTGGTTCCTGATGTCCAAAGCACCGATTTCTGTCTTGGTGATACCCAATTCACGTTGCATTAAAACGCCACAACCCGGAAAAAAATAATCGGGGCTGATGGTAGCGAAAATAATAAAATCTATGTCTTCCTTTGAAATGCCTGCACGCTCGATTGCTCGTTCTGCCGCCTTTGCGCCTAATGTTGTGGACGTTTCATGGAAAGGTTTAGCATACCGTCGTTCGACAATGCCACTACGCTCCTGAATCCACTCGTCTGAGGTATCCATGTGGCGAGTGAGATCGTGGTTGGTGACGACTGTTTCGGGGACGTAGAAACCGATTCCTGCTATTTTTGAATTGGGCATTTTTTATTGATGATTGATGAATTATAAATGCAGAATGTCATGCAATTACTGCTTCTTTGATTTTGACGATTTCTGCCAATTTTTCTAATACAAAATCAATTTCTCCTTTTGTTGTGAAATGAGAAAACGAAAAACGGATGGACTTTCGTGCCGGGTCGGCCCCAATGGCGTTCAATACATGTGAACCGCCCTCCACCCCTGAACTACAGGCACTTCCCCCTGATGCAGATATTCCTGCGATGTCCAAAAGTAGCAATAGCATCTCGGATTTTTCGGAAGGGGGAAAAGAAACGTTTAGAAAAGTATAAAGGTAGCTTTCTTGGTCTCCTATGAACTGGATGTCTTCAAATCTGGCCATCAGGTTTTCTTTAAGATAGTCCCTGAGCCTTTCCATATGTTGGCGGTACTCCTCCATGTTTTCGCATGCGAGTTCCATTGCTTTGGCCATGCCGACAATGCCATAGATGTTCTCCGTGCCCCCACGCATATTGCGTTCTTGCGAACCGCCATCCATCATTGGTTTGATCTGGGTTTCACTATTGATGTAAATAAAGCCGCAACCTTTAGGACCATGAAATTTATGTGCACCTCCTGAAAGAAAATGGATTTTTGTTTTGGAAACATCAATGGGCAAATGGGCCATGGTCTGCACGGTGTCGGAATGATAATAGGCACCATATTTTTCGCAGAGTTGTGAAATGCGGGCCATGTCAGAAAGAGTGCCGATTTCATTGTTTGCATGCATTAGTGTGACCAGGGTTTTTACCCCTTCATTTTCTTGCAATTTTTTTTCGAGTTGTTCATAATCTGGTCGCCCCAAGTCATCTACGTCCAAGTATTCCAGACTTGCACCCATCTTTTCAGCAGCAGCCAGTGAATTGCTGACACATGGATGTTCCAGTTTTGTGGTGATGAATCGTTGTACCCCTAAATCCCGCACAGCGCCTTTAATGGCCATGTTACTACTCTCTGTCCCACCCGATGTAAAGAAAATTTCACCAATAGAAGCGTTCAGGTAACCTGCTATCTTCTTACGTGATTCTTCAATCTTGGCCCTGGCTTTTCTGCCATGGGCATGAATGGAAGATGGGTTGCCATGAAGGTCGCGCATGACGCCCGTCATTGCTTCAATGACTTCTTCCCTGATTGGAGTGGAGGCGGCGTTGTCAAGATAAATCCTCATATTTTGTGTTCGTGATTTTGATTGTCTGCCAAGTTAAGTATGTATTAGTTTTAGACATACTTTTTCAAAAGTGACACCATTCTAAAAGGTGTCACATTTTATGCTTTGAAAGTTTCATGTAAAAGTATGGTTTGCGAAAATAAATATTCCTTTTTTGGATAAATTATAGTCTGAAAACACAGCTATTTCACAGTTTCAACATACAGCATTGGCACTGTCATTTTTAATTCACCGTTCCATTTGGCCTGCTCATTCAGTTTTTTTTCCAAATGTGCGAATACTTGTTTTTCATCTTTTTCTGGTAAAATGGAACGCCATCCCGGTAAAAATCCAATGATAATTAAAAGGTGGTTCAACAAAGCGCTGCCATCCACAAAGCGCATGTGGAAACGGTCTTTCACCATTTTCAAAATAGAAAATCCAGCGTTTTCTATCAACTCTCTCACCGATTCGTCTGTGCCCCGGTGTTGTTCTTGTAGATGCAGTTTCGGCAGCAGTTCCGTCATCCCAAGTTCTTTCAAAGTGGATTCAAATGAACTATAAAATTCCCTGAAATGGCCTTTCAAATTGGTAGTCAGACAAAGTTTGCCCATACGTTTTAATACCCTGTGGCATTCATGTAAAGTAGCCTCTGGGTTGTCAAAATTATTGACTCCAAGATTTGAAACGATCAGGTTGAACTGATCATTTCCAAATGGCATCTTAGCTCCGTCACCAAATATCAAGTCAACATTTTGCAGGCCCATTTGATCGGCTTTCCATTGCGCCCTTGCCAAGCCTGATGTCCAGCTATCCAACCCAGTCAACTTTGAACTATTGCCCAATCGGTGAGCCAGTTCGAGAATCGGAAAACCTGCCCCACAGCCTACATCGAGTACTTCCATGCCCTCGTGCATCGGTACATTGTCGAGCAGCAATTTGCCGAAAGGCGAAGACCACAAAGAAAGTTGGTCAAACATGGAAGGGGTCTCCTCGTTTTCCAGGGGGTATTTTCGGTTTAGGTAATCCATGTATTGACAATATGTAACGATGAGCACTATTTTGTGATTTCGTAGAAATGACAAAATAACCTTAAAGAGACTTGGTACATTGGAGTAGCAAATTAGGATTCGGTCTATTTCAATTTAGAGCATGTCTAGTTTTTCTTTTTCCTGACAACCAACGCTTTAGGCGTTGACTTCGAATTAACTCGGTCATTTACCCCGATAAATTTTCTCATTAATTCTATGCCATCATCCTAAATCATTGATTCTCAGTTCAAATAAAAACTAGACATGCTCTTAAATGAACAAACAAAGATGGTTGTTTTCAAAAAACTATTTCTACTTTTCAGCTTTTCATAAATATATAAAACATGCCAAAAATTATAGACATTTCCGTTCCACTTTCGCCCGGGCTGCCAGTGTGGACAGGTGAGAGTAAAGTCGCGATCACAAAAAAAGCGGACATGGATCATGGAGATGATGCCAACGTGTCGCACCTCCAAATTGGCAGCCACACTGGAACGCATATTGATTCACCGTTGCATTTTGTGAAAGATGGAAAAACGACCGAAGAAATTCCGCTCGCAAAACTGATTGGCGCATGCTTGGTAGTGGATTGTCGAGGCAAAACCGAAATTACTGCAGCTGACCTCGACGATTTGAATATTCCAACAGGCACAGAAAAGTTGCTTTTCAAAACGGACAATTCAAATTTATGGGATCAACCAGAACATGAATTTTATTTGGACTATTGTGCACTGACTGCTGATGCAGCACAGTGGGTGGTGGATCACGATATCCACCTCGTGGCCATCGACTATCTTTCTATCCAAAAGTATGAGGATTCCATTGACACGCATGTCATTTTGCTTACCAACGAAGTGGTAATAGTCGAAAATGTAGACTTGCGATTTGTCGAACCAGGTGAATATCGTTTGGTTTGTTTGCCTCTTAGAATAAAAGGTGTGGAGGGGACACTGGCAAGGGCGATATTGGAGAAGTAAGAATCTACTTTAGACGAAGTGATAATTCTGTTATATCCAAAGTTGACACCTTTTAAAAAGGTGTCAACTTTGATGACAAAGCACAATGAAGATATTTCAAAGACAATTATGGCATGTATTGATTTTATTCCTTTTAATAATGGGAATCATACCCCTTGTTCAATTTGATAATAAATTGCTGTCGGGGAGCCTTTGGGGTATTCCGACTAAAATTTGGTTAATCCTTGCACTTGCATCTCCAGTTGTACATCAGGTATATGTTTTGATATGCTGGCGACTTGAACTTTATTACAATTTATTAACCAGGAAAATAGGCGAGGAAGCATTTAGGATATACAAAGTGGGATTTTTTATTCTTTTCATGGGGCGAATGGTTTTTATATTACTTTTATCTGAATCAAATAAAAACACTTTCCATCTGGGGCCTTTTTTAAAATATACAATTTCTGGAATAATATCAATAGTGGTATTATATGCGTTTTATTCTGTGAAAAAATATTTTGGAATAAGCCGGGCAGCAGGTTTAGATCATTTTGATTTGAGCATTGCAAAAACGCCCATTGTGAAAAAAGGGATTTTCAAATACACCAATAATGGAATGTACGCATTCGCTTTTTTGATTGTTTATTTGCCTGGTTTTTTATATCAATCAAGAGCATCATTGTTAGTCGCAGTTTTCAGTCATATCTATATCTGGGTACATTATTATTGTACTGAACTACCAGATTTAAAAACCATCTATAAAAATAATAAAAGAAAAAATTGAAATATTGAAGATGGGAATGACTGCCTTGATAATCAATGATTTAGTTATTCGTTTCTGAATAATATTTTTTCAAATCCATTATATTATCAATGTCAAATTCCCCTCTATAAAAATTAACGGTAACTACATCCTGAATATGTTTTTGAATTATATTTTTTGCACCCTGCTGGCTACTCAGGTTCAATAATTCAGGGAAAATATTTTTTGAAAACAATGCCGGTACGCCAATGGTTTTTCCATATTTACTTGCTATTATTTTTTTTTCTGATTCTTGCAATTTAATTATTATTTCATTAAGGAGTTTTTCATCCAGGTAAGGCTGGTCGCAAACCAATAATATAACCGCGTCAATATCTGCATAATTTTTTATTAAATATGACATGCCACAAGCGATGGTGCTGCCCATGCCTAATTCCCAATTTTTATTTTCTAAAATATGGACATTTTTATTTTTAATGTTATTTTTTATTTCATTAAAATATGCTCCCAAAACAACTGCTATAGGTTGGCAATTGGAATTAACTGCCACATTAATCATTTTTTCCAGAAGCGTTGTGTCTTTAAATTTAATTAATTGTTTAGGATGACCAAGGCGAGAAGACGAACCCGCTGCAAGTAGGAGTATTGCAATGTTATTTTTTATTGGATATTTTGCCACAGATGAAAATGATAAATCCATAGACTTGTTCGTAAATAAGATTTTTTCATATTCAAAATCCTTATTTGCGAACAAGTCTCATGTCTACGCATCAACGATATACATTCCCATTTTACCTTTGTTCTTCACATCTACTTCGCCCCTGAAATGACAATGGAATTTGTCTCCAATCAGTTTATGTGTAGCTTCTGAAATATTGATCTGTCCAGGTTCTGAATTGCTTTCCATCCGGCTGGCCACGTTAACCGTATCCCCCCAGATATCATAAGCGAATTTTTTGCTGCCGACCACCCCAGCTACCAATTCGCCTGTGTGGATGCCGATTCTGATTGGCCAGATAGGTTTACCGATATTGGCGAGCATGGTGTTCCGTTCACCAATAAAAGCCAATATTTCCTTGGCTGCAGATATGGCATCAGAAGGATGGGTATTGTTTTTTTCGGGAAGGCCGCCTGCGCACATATATGCGTCACCCATGGTTTTTATTTTTTCGAGGTGGTATTTGTCAGCAATTTCATCAAATTTCATAAAACAATCATTGAGTTCACTGACGACTTTGGCGGGTGGTAGGGAAGATGCAATTTTCGTAAACCCCACAAAATCAGTGAATAAGACAGTGACGGCGTCATAATGTTTAGGAGTCGCCTGTCCTTTTAGTTTCAGTTCATTTGCCACGGTGGCAGGAAGGATGTTGAGCAAAAGCCCTTCTGCTCTGTTGCGTTCCGACTCGATTTCCCCTTTCTGCGATTCGATCTGATGATTTTGATTCGAGAGTTTGTGGTTGAGCTTCCTACTGTAAAGCAAGCCGCCCGTTACGATCAAAAGGATGACAGTCCCCAAAACTGCCAGCCAGGATATCCTTTTCTCAAATTCTTTTTGTTCCTGTTCCTGCAAAGCAATTTCTTGTTGGCTTTCCATCAATTCCATTTGCTGTTCCTGTTCCTTTTGTTTTCTTACTGCTTCGAGGCTGTCTAGCTGGCGCTCCTGATTCAGGCTTTCGATTTCCTGTTGTCGTGTCAAAGCAAGGTTCCACTGTGTGGCGTAAAGTAATTCCTGTTTGGTTTTTTCCCCTTCTAGTTGGGCTGCCCGTAGTGTTGCTTCTTTTGCTGTCCGTTCTTTCTCAAGCATGGCAATTTGTTGCTGGTTCTGTTCTTTGTCACTTCGCTCTTTTTCAGCTTCCAGTTGGAATTCGAGGGCCTCGTTTGCGGATTCCATCTGATCCACAGTTGCTTGTTTTAGTTCTGATTCGATCAAGTTTTGGCGGAATTTGTTTTCCGTATCGATAAGGAAAGCATGGATATTTTCTTGCTCTTGTTTGTCGCGTATTTCAATTCTTTCGAGGCTGTCTTTTAGGGCGAGGTGTTTTTTATAAAAATCAAGCGCTTTATCGTACTCATATAATTGTTGGTAAATTTCTGATGCTGTTCCATAAGCATCTGCCATTACTTGTACTTGGTTGGTTTTTTTTGCATTTTTTATTGCCAATTCATTGTGGGTCAGTGCATTGTAAATATCGTCGCTGTTGAGGTAAATGGAGGAAATCAAGTGCTGGACATAACTTTTACTATCGGTTTCTTTTTCTTCCGCAATGTGCAGGTTTTCGATCGATCTGGCTTGGTCGCCCAAATTGTTCCATGCGATGCCCAGGTTGGTGAACACGTGCGCTTGCGTCTCTTCCGAATTTCTGAGAGCCATCTCTTCTGCCTGGCCAAAATAATGAATGGCTTCTTTGTAGTTCTCCAAATTGGCAGCTGAAAACCCCATGTTGTTCATTGCTGTGATTGCAATATTGTGGTCTCCGGTAAGATTGGCCAATTCCATGATCTTGAGGTAAAACTCCCTTGCTTTGACGTGGTTGTTAAGATGGATGGATGTCACCGCAAGCAATTCCAAATCGCGGATAGCGGGTTGGTACATACCAAAAATCTGATGTTGTTCGAACAGTTCAAGACTATACTCGAAAGTTTCTTCTAGTTGGTTGTTTTCGAAAAACGACGTTGCTAAACGGACCTGTATGTCCAACCTCTGTTCATGGTTCCCCAATTCATTTGCCAGACCTACCGCCCTTTCAAAATAGGTGATTGCCTTTTCAAAATATACTTCGTCTTCATAAAGGTTGGCTATTTCAAGGCAAGCAGCAAGCATTGTTTCTTGGTTGCCAACTTTCTCTCCAGCCCGTAATTTGGCCAGACCATCTTGTAGTTGTTCGGCCAATTTTAGCTTTTTTATCTCCGTTGCGCTCAACACTTTGTCGTCACGGGAAGAGTCACCTGCCTGTGATAGTAATAATGAAGGGATAAGAAAAAGGGCTATGTAAATTAAATATTTCATTTTTGATTATATATGCTCACCTACTCAACTATTATCTTCTGCTCCCTGCCCCCCAGCTATTCGATAAAATAGTTCATGCCAAACCGCATGTAAAACCCCGATTGAGGATTGTACAAGAGGTCATTTGCGGTACGGCTTGCTGGCATTCCAAGGTGTTCTTTGTCAAACATGTTTATTATTTTTAAATAGACATCAAAACGATCGGTAAAGCTGTATCTGGATACGAGATCGACAGTGGTAAATTTTGTTTCTCTTGCTGCAATATTCACATTCTCATCATTTTTATATTTCACTTTCCGAATATCAACGATCAAAGTCGTTTTGTCCAAAGGAGTAAGGATCAGTTTTAATTGATGGATTTTGCCAGAATATACAGGAAGGAAATAGTTCGTTTCCTTTTCGGTAGCTTCCAACTTTGAATTGGTCCAGGAATATTTATATTGACCTTCTAACAAGCTTTTATTTTCCCGGGCTAATAATTGGAAGCCAAAAAGGAATTGACCTCCTTGGTAAATAATACTTGAGCCTATTGAATTGTTGTAGCCTAGTACAGCACGGAACAGGGTAGAATCTTGCATAAACCCGCCAATCCTACCATAATTGATGAGGTCTGTGGTTTTGCTTCTGAACAAGGTAAAATCTGCGTCGATTTTTTTATCACTGACGAACCGAATGCCTCCTTCCCAAGACGTTGTTTCCTCTGCTGTCAGGTTTGGCAATGGTCTTGTGATTTTGTCAGTTTTTTGAGATGAAATGAGGAAGGTACTGTTTCGATAAAACTCGTTGGGAGCGATGAATGCTTTGCCCCAGGATGATCTAATATTGACATTATTACCCAATTTGATCATGCCGGCAATGCGTGGGAGTATTTTTGAACTATAATTATAACTAATGCTATCACTTGGGTTTTGGGCACTAGTATAAGCTGAATAATTGAACCCGGCAGCGATATTGAACCTTTTGGTAGCATAAAAGAATTGACCAAAAAGGTTGGTTTCAGCATAAAGAAAATATTCAGGTTGGATAGGGTAGGTGATCGAATCAAAAGTAATATCATCAAATTCGCTGATAATGATATCGACCTTTTCTTCTGGAGGTCTTGAAAGAAGTGGCGTGAATGGATATCCGTGTGCAAATTTTTGATTGAACCCGAAAGTGAGCGACGATGCTTTGAGCAATCTATAGTTCTTCACATGTTCGATCCGGAATTCGTCAGAATTGCCATACATAAACCTGGAACCATTGATGTACCGCTTATACTCTTTTTCAATAATATTTTGATAGATGTCCTCATAATTTTCCCTGTCAATACTATAAGCTTCAGCAAGTGCAGCATTGGAGAGAGCGACTGCGAAATTGGGTTGAACAAATAGAATGGACGATCGGTCTTCCAACCTATACCTAAGAAAGGTGAAGTCCCACTTCCTATTTTTATTCTCTTTTTCCTTATATAAATTCAAATTGAGCCGTTGGATCACTTCACCTGTATAATTCAATGGATTCCGAAAGGAAACTGCAGCTGGGTTCAAACCAATTGAGCTGTGATCCCGGCGATCCATTATATCCGCTGACAAAGTAAAACGCCTGAAGTTAATGGTTGCTCCAAATTTTCGACTTCTGTGCGGCGTATTGGTAAATAACGGCTCTGTCGCAGTGCCTGAATAATTGGGGAGATTAACATAAGAAGTATCTCCCTTTGTAAGCAGGGGATAGTTGGTTGGGTTGTAGACAACGGCTTTGTCGTAAAAAATATTCCTGTCCTCAAATAAAGTATTGCTTCCGAAAACAAAGTACTTTATGATATTCTTGTCCCTGCCCAATTTTCCCCCGAACATCACATTGGCACTGCTGTATTCGCCGCCACCAATGGCCAAGTCGGCCTGCATGAAAACTGGTTTGTCTGATTGACGGGTAATAATATTGATTACCCCAGCCGAAGCATCAGCCCCATAAAGGGCAGCCCCAGCGCCGTAAATGATTTCGATCCTTTCTGCTTCACGTATAGGGAGTTGTGCACCAATCGGCATGCTTGCTACAAATGCAGGTTTTATGGGAATGTCGTTGATCAATATTTTGGTATAAGTATTGCCAAGCAGCCCTCTCATCAGGAAAGTCTCTCCCTCTGTTGCTGAGCCTGGTTGCGAAGAAAAGATGCCCGGTGCCATTTTAAGCGCATCTACCAGGGTCTCGTAACCGTTCAAGCGGATTTCTTCACGGGTTATGACATGGGTGGAAAAAGGCAATTCACCTGCCTCGATTGGGAAGCGGCTACCAGATATAATCTTTACTTTTTCGTCTGCCAATACGGGCGTTATTATGTTTTCGACACCTAATTTTTTTGGTTTTAAAAGCAGGGTATCCATCTGGGCTACAAGGCTACTGCTGAAAATCAGGCCCATTAAGGTAAGTGTATAACTCAATTGGTTCATTCGATTGATTATTTAATCACAAGATACAATTCCTCTCTTGTTAAGTAACAAAGCCTAATTATTTGGGTATTTTGAGAATATTTTTTTCCGCTACCTGCCTGTCGGCAGGCAGGTTTCCCTCGAAAAAATAAGTCCGGAACTTGGCTATGCACTGATTTTTTTAAGAAAACTATCGAAAAAATCTTACCCTCAAAATTTACCCAAATGATTAACCTTTGTTACTTACCCCATACGTTGGAGTGCTCAAATTTACCATGTTTAACATTTATGTAATACAATTCCGGCCAACCTCCTAACTTTGACAGCGTTAATTTACAAAAATACAGACATGCACATATTTTCAAGATTACTTTATCTGATTTTCTTTTTGGGCTTTTTCCTGTCGTTAAATGGCCAAACTTCAACGCCTGCCTCTCTTGAGTGGGGAAATCAATATTCTGAACCCAACAATACCACTGCCACAAAAATAATTGGGCTGCGCCCCGACGGCTTTTATATGCTCCGCCAAAAAGTGCTGAACAATCCTGAGTCGAGGCCGCGTGCTTGGGTTGAATTTTATGACCGGGACATGAACTTGAAAAAAGCAGTTGAGCAAGATCTGAAGTACAAAGGCAAACAACGGGATTTTGAGGATGTGGTATTCATCGGAGGCCAATTGTACCTGCTGACTTCATTTAACAATTCTGGCCAAAAGAAAAATTACTTGTTCAAACAGAGGATCAGCATGAAGTCTTTAATCACTGCCAAAAAGCTTGAAATGATTTGCGAAACGGATGCCCGCAACAAGGAAGCGGAAGGCTCGTTTGGTTCGCATATTTCGAAGGACAGCACCAAGTTGTTGATTTACAATGATTTACCGTATAAAAAGAACGAACAAGAACAATTTGGTTTTCGGGTTTTCAACCAACAGTTTGAATTGATTTGGGAAAAGGATGTAGTGCTGCCATACACAGACAACCGTTTTACGGTCGAGGAGTACCAAGTGGACGAACTGGGTAATGTACATTTAATGGGTGTCCTTTATGAGGACAACGCAAAACGGCGCCGGCGCGGTAGCCCAACCTATCAGTATATTATAATTTCCTATCTCGACAATGGAGAGCGGGTCGAAGAATTTCGAGTTGGGCTCGACAATAAATTCATTACTGACCTTACTTTTCGGCCAACTAAATCTGGAAAGTTGATTTGTGCTGGTTTTTATTCTGAGCGAGGAACCTATAGCGTGAAAGGCGCTTATTATTTTAAGGTTGACCCGACAACCAGGGCGGTCAGTCATAAAAATTACCAACCGTTCGAATTCGAATTTTTGACAGAATTTATGTCAGATCGGAGCAAAGAGAAGGCAAAAGATGCGGAAAAACGCAGAGATGTGCGTAAAACTGCAGAGTTGTATAATTTTTCATTGGATGAGCTTATCCTTCGCAGTGATGGAGGGGCCGTGTTGGTAGCTGAACAGTTTTATATTGAAGAACAATACAATAGGAACGATCGATATGGTATTGGTTATTACCCGTATAGCTATGGTTCTCTTTATAACAACCGTTATGGGAACAATAACCAGGCTGATTATTATTACAATTATAATGACATCATTGTGGTAAACATACGACCAACTGGCGAAGTCGAATGGGCTTCACGGATTTCCAAAAAGCAGGAAACAAGAAATGATGGTGGTTACTATTCGTCCTATGCCATGTCCATTGTTCGGGATAAAATTTATTTTCTTTATAATGAAAACTCAAGGAATTTTGCTGGAGGAGGAAAGAACAACCGAATTTACAATTTTAATGGCAGCAATTCTGTGATTGCAGTGGCTCAGGTCAATAAAAATGGGGAAGTCAAGACCTACCCTTTGGCTTCCAATAAAGACGCAGGGGTCATCACCCGTCCAAAAATTTGCAAACAGATCGGCAAAAAGAAAATGGCTGTTTTTGGCGAAAAAGGAAAAGGGTACAAGTTCGCCAATCTTATTTTTGATTAATGGAAAATGGTAAATGCAGAATTGAAAAGTCTAAATATTTTCAATTCTGCATTTTTATTCCTCCTCATTATGCTGACAGCTTACTATCAATCCCCTTTTGGTTGTTTTGAGATTAAAGGTTCTGAAAAAGGAATCAATTCCGTTCGGTTACAACAAGGAAAAGATTGCGATGGGGATAAAAATCCATCGGCGCTAGCAGCGGCCGTACGTCAACTGGATGAGTTTTTTCAACGTAAAAGAACAAATTTTGACCTGCCTCTTGACTTATCAGGCGGTACCGATTTCCACCAATCAGTCTGGCGGGAATTGTTGAATATTCCTTTTGGGCATACTACTTCCTATTCAGCCATTGCCAAAAAAATAGGCAACCCCGACGCCGTCAGGGCAGTTGGACTGGCCAACCGCAATAACCCCATTGCCATCATTGTACCCTGCCACCGGGTGATAGCTAAAAATGGTGATCTGCAAGGATATTTTTATGGTTTGGACATGAAACGCAAATTGTTGGAATTGGAGAACCCGATGAGTTTTGGTGAGCAGGGAAAGCTGTTTTAAGGTGCGCCATATTCGTTCCCAGTTCTTATATGACTTGCCAACTTCAGTCCGTTTGCTACCTTTGCCGCCGATGAACCTGCTACAAGAAATAACCTTTCTGCTCAAAAAGGAATTCACCCTTGAATGGCGACAGAAATATGCGATCAGTGGTATTTTTTTGTACGTGCTATCCACGGTGTTTATCATCTTTATTTCCTTTCAAAAAATAAGCCCGCAGCTTTGGAACGTGTTGTTTTGGATAGTGATGTTGTTCGCTTCTATCAATGCCGTTGTGAAGAGTTTTGTACAGGAAAGCGGCAATAGGCAATTATACTATTACCAGTTAGCCAACCCACTTGCCATATTGTTGTCAAAAATGCTGTACAACGCTATGTTGTTACTACTAATAGGCGTACTAACATTTGTAGCTTTATCATTTATTGCCGGAAGCCCAGTTGAGGATGCCTATAATTTTGCGATGGCTTTGTTTTTTGGGAGTGTCGGGTTTTCGATCACCTTTACATTTGTATCTGCCATTGCGGCCAAAGCTGACAACAATAGCACGTTGATGGCTATTTTAAGTTTTCCGGTGGTCATTCCAGTTTTACTACTTTTGGTGAATTTGTCGGCACATTCAATAGGCCTCCTGGGAGGAACACAGGTGTCCAGAGACATTATGATGCTGTTGGCCGTTGACTTGGTCTTGTTGGCACTTGGAATGGTATTGTTCCCTTTCCTTTGGAGGGATTGATTATTATTAGGGGAGAGGAGTCAGGATCGTTACCATTATGATAGAAATAAAAAAATATTGGTTTCTGAAAGATAAGGTAAGTAACAAAGCCTAATTATTTGGGTATTTTGAGAATATCTAAATTTCTAATTTCTAATATCTATCGCTCATTTATTTTTGAAAATGAAAAACGCTTGGTGGAAAATTATTGGGGTTCTTTTGATTATCTATAGCTTAATCGTTGGATTGTTGACGCCGCTTCGAACAGGGATCAGCGATGCTTCCCCGACCAGTTTTAAGACAGGTGAAACGATTGAGATTAACGTACAAGGGTATAATTCTTTTTATACCAAATCCTCTAACGAATTACGGGCCTGGTTAAAGATGGACAGTGTAAATGCACTGACTGCCAATAATATAGAGGTATTAGATGACCGAAACCTGAGCTTGACTTTTATCCTGCCAGCCTATCTTCCTACTTCCCATAAAGTACAAGATTTTACATTGATTGTGGATAGTCCTAAAGATGGGGCGGCAATCCTGCCTGGGGGCATTTTCGTGACACAGGATAGTATTGATGTAGCGTCTGGGGATTCATTGTGGGTGAACGCAGAAATCACAAACTTGCACGAAAAAGAAACCATTAATTTCCCTTACCGCAATATTTTATACGAGACCATCCGAAACCTATATTACCATGTTCCTCTTTGGTTTGCCATGTTTATCCTATTCATTACGGCCATGGTGAAGAGCATATTTTACCTGAGAAGTTTCAATCCTGTCCATGATCAAAAAGCGGCGGCCTTTACTAGTGTTGGCATTTTGTACGGCATATTAGGCCTGGTCACTGGAGCAATTTGGGCAAAAAACACTTGGGGTGCATACTGGAGCTGGGATGTCAAGCAGAATATGACAGCGGTAGGGATGTTAATTTATGCTGCCTATTTTGTACTTCGGGCTTCCTTTGAAGATCCTGAAAAAAGGGCGAGGATCAGTGCAGTTTATAACATATTTGCATTTGCCACACTGATCCCGTTGCTTTACGTTGTGCCAAAATTAACCGACAGCCTTCATCCTGGTGCTGGAGGTAACATCGCATTTGGTTCACAGGATTTGGACAATACCATGCGCATGGTGTTCTATCCTGCTATTATCGGGTGGGCACTGTTTGGTACATGGTTGGCGACATTAGTGTTCAAGATCACTAGCCTCAAAGAAAGGTGGCTCGACCAACAGGATGGGTTCTGATTTGGGTGGGAAAAATAGGTGGATAATTTCAGCCAAACCTTAATGTTCCCACAAGCCTACACAGCATCAATGTTTGCCGTTATATCACAATACCAATTACACAGATAAACCAATAAACCAATCATCAAAAAATAAAAACCTTTGCACAAACTTTCTTGTCTGATAAGAAAAATTGTTAGACTTTTGCGCGATCTTATTGGACAGGAACAGCTAATGACAATACCATGTTAAAAGCGACTAAAAAAGCCTTTACAACTTTCACATTATTACTTCTTCCCTTCACGCTTTTATTGGCACAAGAAGAAACTGACTTCATGCGCAGCATGGGCAAAATGTATGTGGTAGTGGCCGTGATCGTGGCAATTTTTATAGGCATCGTTATTTACCTGGTTACCCTGGACAGGAAAATTTCCAAATTGGAAGACCAAATTATTGAAAATGACTAAAGCAAAACAGCCAATCAACTTTTATCAAAGTGTAGACAATTTCTTTGAAAAAGCTGCTCCACACACTTGCCTCGACAGAGGTATTCTCGATCAAATAAAATCTTGCAGTGCTATTTATGCGATCAATTTTCCGGTTAAAGTAACGGACCCAAAAACGGGTAAAAGGGAAGTGAAAGTGATCGAAGCCTACCGCGTGCAGCATAGTCACCACCGGTTACCTACAAAAGGTGGAATTCGTTATAGCAATCATGTGACCCAAAGCGAGGTGATGGCTTTGGCAACCTTGATGTCCTATAAATGTGCGATCGTGCATGTGCCTTTTGGCGGAGCAAAAGGGGGCGTGAAAATCAATCCAAAAGATTATTCAGAAGAAGACCTGGAAAAGATTACCCGCCGATATACTTATGAATTGGTAAGAAGAGATTTCATTGGCCCATCTCTCGATGTTCCTGCACCTGATTATGGAACAGGTTCCCGTGAAATGGCATGGATTTATGACACGTACCGCACGCTCCGTGAAAACGAAATTGATGCAGCAGGATGTGTTACTGGAAAACCCGTAAAAATTCATGGAATCCGTGGAAGAACGGAAGCTACCGGCCGCGGCGTTTATTATGGTTTGCGGGAAGCGTGCGGGAAAGAGGAAGACATGAAGGCAATTGGACTTTCAAAAGGCATGCAAGGCAAGAGGATAGTCATACAAGGGTTTGGAAATGTGGGTACTTTTTCTGGTTCCATTTCACAGGATGAGGGCGATGCAAAGATCATTGCAGTTGGAGAGGCGGATGGATTTATTTTGAATGAAGATGGATTGGACATTGCCAAATTAATAGAAGTGAAGGCTGAAACAGGCTCCATCATGAACTATCAAGATGCCAAGAAATTTGGAAAAGAAGACCGTAACAAAGTATTGGAACTGGACTGTGACGTTTTGGTGCCGGCGGCTCTCGAAAATCAGATATCCGTTAACAATGCCGACCGGATAAAAGCCAAGATCATCGCAGAAGCGGCAAACGGCCCCATCACCTCTGCCGCTGAAGAAATGTTGTTGGAGAGAGGGGTTTTGATTTTGCCAGACCTTTATCTGAATGCCGGTGGTGTGACTGTTTCCTATTTCGAATGGTTGAAAAACCTTTCCCACATGCGGTTTGGAAGAATGGATAAACGTTACCGCCAACAGGGAAGGGAAAATACTTTGAACCTGATTGGATCTATGGTCGGAAGGAAAGTTGACAATGATATTTTTGCAAAATTTGCAAAGGGGGCGGACGAAATTGACCTGGTTCGCTCCGGTCTTGAGGATTCCATGATTACTGCATATAATGTTACCCGTGAAATCGCAAAGGAAAAAAAGATTGATCTTCGGACAGCGGCCTTTGTTAATGCAGTCGAATTGATAGGGGCCGATTACATGGCAATGGGTATTTTCCCATAATAGTTGTAGATCAATTTCTACACGGTTCTTAAATGCAGGATAGATGATATATCTATCCTGCATTTTTTTTGCTGTTTGTAGGTCGGGCTGTTTGTTAATGAAATTTAAACCAACCCTGCTGCATTAGGGCAATATTGTAGCAAGCCGTTCCTATATAAATTTTAATTACCCGTTAAACCATTTCAAAATGCCGAAGTCAATACTCCATAAATAATGAAAATCTTCTTATGGAGCATGTTTACTTGACAACCTTTTCTTGTACACAATTAATTCGTTGTCCTTTCTAAAACAATTTTTAAAACAAATAGCTGGAATTATTAGATGGGATACTATAATGGAATTCCTGCCGGAAATGGCAAGGGGATCCAAGAGATTTCCATTTCTTAAAACGGTTATTGGAAAATTCTTAAAAACATGAAAACCATTAATTGGCTTATCACTGCAACCCTTTTTCTGGGACTATTTTTCACTTCTTGCAACAAAGACCAAGACGATAATTTGACCAACGAACAAGTAACTGAACAGATGATTGTATCATCGGAAGACCAGGCAACGGCCGAAGATTTTTATCAGGATGTAGAAGACCAAGTGGATGAGGCCATCGAATCGAGGGGTGGGGGAGGAGACTGCCCAACCGTTACTGCTGATCCTGATTGGGATACATTTCCGCGTACCGTGACCATTGACTTTGGGGATAGTTGTGAAGGTCCCAACGGCCGTGTCAGGAAAGGGCAAATTGTAGTCACTGTAACTGATAATCTTATCAATGAGGGGGCTGTGAGAACTGCCACTTTTGTCGATTTTTTTATTGATGATGCACAGATCGAAGGAACCCGTACCCTGACCAATTTGGGATATGACGACAATGGCAACATCACACTTTCCAGGGTTGTTTCTGGTGGCCAGATCACTTTCCCAAATGGAGAGGGCGCTTCTTGGGAATCAGATGTTATCATGACTCAAATAGCAGGTGGCAACACTCCTTTGTTTTTCCTCGACAATGTTTTTGAAATTACAGGAACTGCCAGTGGAGTCAATAGGCAGGGCAAGGCTTATACCATTAATATTTTGGAACCTCTCATCAAGAAGAAAGCTTGTCCTTGGTTTGTGGAAGGAGTGATTTCCATTACGAGTGAAAATGTTGAAGTTACCCTAAATTACGGCAATGGCGAATGCGACAGAAAAGCTATTCTGACTTTGCCTAATGGTACGGAACATGAGATTCTGATGAAGAAATGGTGGTAAGAATGGAGAATGGAGTCCCGAACATGTTTCAGGACTCCATTTTCAATTCTCAATTCCAATTCCCTTCACCCTTTCTTTTTCGCTTTGGCCCACGCATCCCGCAGGGTAACGGCTCTGTTGAATGCAAGGTGGCTTTCCGTTGAGTCTGTGTCGGGCGTGAAATACCCCAGTCGGAAGAACTGGAAGCTGTCACCGGGCTTTGCATCTTTCAAGCTCGGCTCCAGCATTGCATTCTTGACCACGGTCAGAGAATTTGGGTTGAGTAGTTCTTCCAGATTCCTTTCATCGCTTGAGGGGTCTTCTACCAGGAAAAGGCGGTCGAACAACTTGACTTCTGCTGGGATCGCATGTTCAACTGATACCCAATGTAAGGTTGCTTTTGGTTTTAGGCCAGAAGTATCACTACCGCTTTTTGATGTAGGGAAATAAGTGCAGTGGAGTTCGGTTAGTTCTCCATTTTCGTCTTTCACAAAATTATCAACTTGGATGATATAGCCGCTTTTAAGTCTTCCTAAACGACCCGGGCCTAAGCGGAAAAATTTCTTTGGCGGGTCTTCCATGAAATCTCCTTTTTCAATCCAAAGTTCACGGGTGAAAGGGATTTTACGAGTGCCAGCATCAGGGTCTTCAGGATTGTTGACCGTGTCCATCCATTCTGTCTTTCCTTCTGGATAATTAGTGATGACCACTTTTAACGGGTCAAGGACTCCCATAACCCTGGTGGCAGTTTTATTCAAATCCTCCCGAACACAGTATTCCAGTAAGCCAAGGTCAACAACATTATCCCGTTTGCCTATTCCGATCCGTTTTGAAAAATTTCGGATCGAATTCGCGGTGAACCCACGCCGTCGCATTGCAGCAATGGTAGGCATGCGCGGGTCATCCCAACCGCTGACATGTCCATCCGTGACAAGTTTCAGTAGCTTTCGTTTTGAGACCACCGTATAAGAAAAATTGCGGCGGGCAAACTCATATTGTTTGGAAGGGAAAATGTCCAGTTTATCTATGCACCAATCGTATAGCTCCCGATGCGGGGCGAATTCAAGTGTACATATCGAGTGGGTAATTTTTTCAATGCTGTCACTTTGGCCATGTGCCATGTCGTACATTGGGTAAATGCACCAATCGTCTCCCGTGCGGTGATGATGCGCGAACTTGATTCTGTAAAGTAATGGGTCCCGCATAATCATATTTGGAGAAGCCATATCAATCTTCGCCCTCAACACCTTGCTCCCAGCTGGAAATTCACCTTTTCGCATCCGTTCAAAAAGGTCAAGGTTTTCCTCAATGCTACGATCCCGGTAAGGACTGTTTTTTCCCGCTTCTGTTGTAGTGCCTTTTAATGCCGCAATCTCCTCAGCAGAACTATCGTCCACATAAGCCAATCCTTTTTTGATCAATTCAATGGCGAGGTCAAATAATTTACCGAAATAATCAGATGAATAAAGAATATTGTCCGGTTCGAAACCCATCCACCTGACATCACTGAGGATGCTTTCTACATATTCCGTTTCTTCTGTTACAGGATTGGTGTCGTCGAAGCGAAGGTTGCAATTACCGTTGTATTTTTTTGCCAAGCCAAAATTCAGACAAACAGTAGTGGCGTGGCCCAAATGCAGATACCCGTTCGGTTCGGGAGGGAAACGGGTGAGAACCTTGCCATCGTTCTTGTTTTCGGCAAGATCTTTTTCTATTATTTCTTCAATAAAATTAAGTGATTCTTTTTCTTTTGTATTTTCACTCATCTGATAAATCTTTTTGAGAAGTTTACTTTTATTGATTGCTCTTGAAGACGGTTATTGGAGCAACCTTTGATATTAGAAAAAAGTGTCGCAAAAGTCTGTTTTTTTTAGCTCACGTCAAAACAGCTTTTTGTGACTTTCAACAACCAGTCAATCCATGAATAAAATGTTGTCGTTCTTGGCCTCTTTACCCATTTCACTTAAAGGGAAAAGCTTCGTTAGAATCGGTGGGAAACTTTTCAGGAAAGCCCAATCCGATAATAATGAGACTTTAACAACAAATCTTGGAATCAAGGATAGTTACAAAATGGTCATGCCCGTTTCCAATCCCTTATTTGCTTTTGGAAACCCCATGTCTTACCAAGGGGAGCGGGGAGTTTTGTACCTCAGTAAATTCCTTGCACCAGAAGTAGATGCTGTTATGGATATAGGTGCCAATTGGGGATATTTCACCTATTTTCTTAAAGCCAATCTTAATGAAAGTATTCCTATCTATTTTTTTGAACCTAACGAAAAACTCTTTTTGGGAATTCAGCAAAATGTGCGGAATAACAATTTGAAAAATACCCACGGTGTGCAGAAAGGGATTTCCAGTTTTTCTGGAACGGCTAAGTTTTATGTCAACCTAACCAACGATTTGAGTTCCAGCTTAGATGGTTCATTTTTGCACGAAGGCGAACAAGTAGTAGAGCACAGTATCGAAGTTGTCAGTTTTGATGATTTTATTTCAGAAAATGATATTGCCCAAAAATGGTTGGTAAAAGTTGACATCGAAAATGCCGAGCCTGAGTTTATCAAAGGTGCTGCTAACAAAATGGGGCACATCGATTACCTTATTATAGAGTTTTTGGAAAAGGCCAGGAAGGGCAAATTGGCCGACCAACTGACCGATAGGTTTGGTTTCCATGCGTATTACATCAACGACTTTAATTTGGAATATATGCCAAAAGAAGACGGGCGTTACACCCCTCCAGAGTATAATTTTTTATTCTGTCGGCTCACTCCTGAGCAATTGTCAACTAAATTGGAAGACTCCCCTTTTACGGTAGTGAAATAAGATATTAGACTATAGATGAACTCAATTATGCTACTGGGCATTAGACAATTAGACGATAGACATTAGACGCCATAAAATCCATAAGTCATTTATTTTTATTAATTTATACGTTTGAAATAGTCTAATGTCTAAAAACCTATCGTCTAATGTCTAATAGTATAAATCTCAATTAATATAATACCGTAAATAGTTGATCATCAATTACTTATTCCTTATATTTTTCTAATTTCTAATTTCTAATTTCTAATTTCTAATTTCTAATTTCCCTGCCTTGCCGGCAGGCAGGCAATTTCCAACTACATTCGTTCCGGCATCTCAATGCCCAAAAGTCCCATGCCCGTTTTCAATACATTGGCAGTGGATTGACATAGTTCCAGTCTGAACGCACGGGCCTCTTCCGTTTCGGCTTTCAAAATAGATAGTTCTGAAAAGAACTTGTGGAAGTTTTTGGCCAAATCATAACAGAAGTGGGCAATGGTTGACGGGTCAAAATCTTCGGCTGCCTCAAGGATCGTTTCAGGGAAACGGTACAATTGACCGATCAATGATTTTTCGATGGGCTGCATGTTTGGATAATTGGCAACCAATGATTTCCATGTTTCCCGCTGCAAGCCTATCGAATGGGCTTTCCGGATCACCGAATTTACCCTAACGTAAGCATATTGGATATGTGGCCCAGTCTGGCCTTGCAGGTCCACACTTTCTTTTGGATCGAATACCATCCGCCTTTTGGGGTGTACTTTTATGATATGGTATTTCAGTGCGGCCATGCCAATTTTTTGAATAATTTCATCTTGCTCGGCCTGTGGCAATTCTGCTGTTTCCCCCCTTTCAGAAGATGCAGCTTTCGCTTCTCCAATAACTTCTTCAATCAAGTTATCGGCATCTACGACAGTGCCTTCCCTGCCTTTCATTTTGCCGGAAGGCAGATCGACCATGCCATAGCTCAAATGGAAAAGGCCATCGGAATAAGGCTCCTTCAAGCGTTTCAGGATTTCAAACAGCACCTGGAAATGGTAGTTTTGTTCATCAGCAACCACATAAACCATTTTTTCGCAGCCATAATCTTTATACCTAGATTGCGCCGTACCTATGTCCTGGGTAATGTACACCGATGTGCCGTCACTCCTCATTACAACCTTGTGGTCAAGTTTTGCATCGGTTAAATCTGCCCATACACTTCCGTCTTCTTTTTTGTAAAAAACCTCTTTTGTAAGTCCTTCTTCGACTGCATCTTTGCCCAAAAGATAGGTGTCTGATTCGTAATAATATTTATCGAATTGAATATTTAATTTATTGAAAGTAACTTCAAATCCACCATAGACCCAGTTGTTCATTTTCTGCCAAAGGGCCATGGTCTCTGGATCATTTGCCTCCCATTTCATCAACATTTCACGAGCCTCTTTTCCCAATGTACTGTGTTCGTTGAAATAGGTGTTTTTAAAAATTTTGAAAAACCCAGCTTCAGGTTGATTCTCTTTTCCTTTGGTGTGAAATATTTCCATGCCTTCCTCCGATCCTTGCCATGCCTTGTATTCTTTCTGAAATTTTTTCTCAAACATGACATAATAATCACCCACAAAATGATCGCTCTTGATGCCGGTACTTTCTGGCGTGGCATCGTTGCCAAATTTCTGCCAGGCCAACATGCTTTTGCAAATGGCGATGCCCCGGTCATTGATAACCTGTACTTTCACTACTTCATACCCAGCAGCCTCATACAGTTGTGAGCATGACCAACCGAGCAGGATATTTCTGACGTGCCCAAGGTGAATTGGCTTATTGGTGTTGGGAGAGCAATACTCGATCATCACTTTCCTGCCGTTGGCAGGTTGGCGTCCAAAGTCCTGGTTATCAGTTATTTCAAGTAGAAATTTTTTCCAGAAATCATCACTGATCGAAAGGTTGAGAAAGCCTTTCACGACGTTGAAATTGTTGATTTCAGTAATATTTTCTACTAAGAAATGGCCAAGTTCTTGGGCAATTTCATCGGGCTTCTTTTTCGCAATTTTTGTGAAAGGGAAAGTCACTACCGTATAATCACCTTCAAACTCTTTGCGGGTGACATTCATGGTAACTTGTTTTGGAGACACCTCTTCTCCGTATAAATTTTTGACGCCATTGATTACGCCATTTTCTATTATCGCTGTGATATTCATGTTCAAATCGGAATTTTCCTCTTTTGCAACTTTGGCGCTTTTAAAAACAAAATCGCCAAAGTTGCCAGGTTGAAAAAGGCTGCAAAGTTATCATTTTTGTTGTCGAAAAAAACAACCGTGCTTCAGGTCTGATTCGTTCAAACATATGGAAGAATTGAACCAGCATTGCCCCTCGCTGATTTCCGAAATTTCAGCCACTTTGAAAAAAGGCCATTACCTGTTGCGGAATACTGCCCATAGGCAATTTCGGAAATCTCACGGGAAAAAGCGGCAAGATTTCCGAAATTCGCCCTGGACATATAGCGTGCGCTGGGCGTGTCCCCTGCTCCGGGTTTACTAAAATTTCGGAAATCAGTAAGAAAGGAACGCGGACGAATCCTAAATTTGCGTCCATGCGAAAAATAGCCATTTCGGACATTCACGGTTGCTATCTTTCTTTCCTGTCTCTTTTGGATAAAATAGCCCTGACCACTGCCGACGAACTATACCTGTTGGGCGATTATATTGACCGTGGGCCTGATTCAAAAAATGTGTTGGAAAAGATCATCCAGTTAAAAGAACAAGGCTATCAAGTGCATTGTCTGGCCGGCAATCATGACTTCGCCATTATGGATGCAAGGACTGACCCTAATTTTTTTAAAGATTGGTATTCAGGCTGGGGTGGCAAACAAACAATGGAGGGGTTCGATGTTATTTATTTGGAGCAAATCACTGAAAGGTATTGGTCGTTTCTGAAAAACCTGGAATGGGTTTTTGAAATTGACGATTTCATCCTTGTTCATGCAGGCCTCGATTTTTTGGCAAAAGACCCTTTGAGGCCCGACATCAATATGGTCTTTATCAGAAACTGGTACGACCAGATCAGGTACGAATGGCTGGGTGAACGCATTATCGTCCACGGTCATACACCAGTTACTGTCACGCAAATTCAGGACATGCTGACTTTAATGGAATTCAAGCAGGTCATTGATATTGATGGGGGATGTTTTGCGAAGCACCTTCCGGGAAAGGGGCATTTATGTGCTTTTGACATGACGAACAGGGAGTTGCACTTTCAAAAGTGTTTGGATGATGTGAGTTCCTATTGGGAGTGAATGAAAAACCGGAGAAACACAGAGGACCACGTAGATTTTTAATTTTGCTGAAGGTGAAATTTTGCTCATTTGTGTTCCCTATGGTTTTAAACTTTCTATTTATCCTATTTTTTTTACTTGAGCCAGCAGCCATTCTTTTTCTGCCAGAACCTTTGTTTCAGCTATTTCAACCTTTAGGGAGGAAGGGTTTTTAAACTTTCCCTGCACCAGTTTTTGGGTGATTTGAATGTAATTCAGGCATGTTTCTTTGTGGTAGCCCAACATTTTCTTTCTTCGCAAATATGCTTTGAAATTTTGTAAATGATTGATCAGGACTTCCGACTCTCCAAGTTCGTATTGCATTTTTGCGAGCAGGATTTTTCCTAGACAGGTCAGGAGAATATCTTCGTACTCCATCATTTGCAGCAATGGCATAGCTTTTTGAAAATTCCCTTGGTCGTAATGGAACCTGGCAAAATTGTAATTGAAGTAACCTTCCCGCTGTTTTTCAGGCAAGGCTTCTTTGTACTTGAAAATAAATTGTTCGATCCAACCATGCTCCTTGGCACGTAATCCCGACATGACCACATTGCTATACGTTCTGGGGCTTATAGTTCCATTTTGGAGGAATGCTTTTGTATCCATCCCAAGTTTATAAATATCAAAAACTTCTTTCATAAACGATTGCTCTCCACTATTGAACCTTCGGATGCAGTAATTGATGGAAAAAATATATATGTCGTGCAATTCTTTGGCGTTGAATGATTTTTGGTGGTCCTTCAACAGTTCTTTCAGCTTGGAGTACGATACGTCATCTTCTTTATTCTTGATGGTTTGGATAGCAAAATAGTAAATTGCAATTGCCGGGTTTTGGTAAAGTTTGTTTTTTTCCGTGTACCCTATAATCTTTGTGAGCAATCCTGTGCTATAATTGACATTTGCGACGGTCTGGTTGCTAAGGAGGATGCAAGCGTTTCGCAATTTCTCAACAATAAAAGCAACATCCTGGGCATCGGAAAGCGCTTGAAGGTTGAAGCTGATCTTGCTGGCACTCTTGATGGTACGGTCGTGTTCAAATCTTAGAAGTTCCAGTTCATATTTTTTTCTTAGTTGGCTTATATCGTACCGTGAACCTGCCAAAATTGATTCCCCGGCCATATTAAAAGAACTTTCAAAACCTTTTGACAACTGCAATCGGTGATAGGCTTGCATGAGGCTCAAGTGATAGTTCCTATTGTCGTTCCGCCATTCTTTCCAAGCCAAGAATTCCTCTATTACCTTCATTAAATACGAACTTATATGGTGTAACTTCTGCATGTTCAACAACGCGCCCGGAAAGAGGTGGTCAAAGATTTTTTCTCCATTAATGTTTTTAAGATCCTTGTTGAGGTTTTTCCGCAAATACTTGAAAAGGCAGATCACCTGTTCATGTTTGTTGTGGATGGGCGACCTAACAAATTTGTCCAATTGTCTCATTTCGTCGGCAGATAATGATTTTAGTAAATCAATTACTTTTATTTTAGGCATACCGCAAGCTAAACAATCCGATAATTTCACCAAAATATATTAGTGACTGATTAATGACAAAGCGCATTAAATAAATGACTTAGAAGAGGATTGTGATTATTTTTATTCAATAATTGATTGTAAAAAATCCGATAATCTGAATAATTTGTAATTGGTTAAACTAATAATAAGAGGGAAATTAGCACCAGAATATTTTTCAACCTAACAGGCTTTTACCAGGGGTGTCTCCCAACATGTGGCTGGATCACAAGGTTTGGAGATGCCACTTTTTTGTTTTTAGTTTGTATTTATAGAAATGAAACCTGGAAAGAAGCACTTTAGCCCATGCAAGTGACCCACACAAAAGTTTTATTGCTGGCCTTAGCAATTTTTGCTGTACCTATGGGAGTTTACTCCCAAGGATGGGAGAAGGCGTTTGGCAGTCAGCATGGAGATGGGTTGTACGACGTTCTTTCCTTGCCCGATGGTGGCTACCTTTCAGTTGGGCACGAGCAAACCTCATTGGCTCCGCTTCACCACGATTTATTATTGATAAAAACGGATGCAGATGGCATCGAAGAGTGGAGCCAACAAATCACAGATACCGTATTTTCGTATTTCGGAAAGAGCATTCAGCCAACAGTTGATGGGGGCTACATTATTGGGGGTACTTCTTTGAATGAAAATATTCCTCGTGGCTTTTTAATGAAGACTGACTTTTTAGGGAACGTGGAATGGGAGGTCAAAACGACCCAGGATTCGGTTTACGGCCGAAAAACATTGCAATTAATAGATGGCTCGTATTTGTTGACTGGGAGTATATTCCACCCCTCTGTGCCTGATTCTTTAGATTACGACTTTTATCAAATGAGGGTTGATTCGTCTGGGGCAATATTGCAGTCGGGATGGTATGGTGGTCCTGGTTATGACGATTGTTGGGATGTTGCTGAAACAGCGGAAGGAGATATTTTAATGGCTGGTTATACTAGTAGTTTTGGAGCTGGACTTTATGACGCCTATCTCCTTAAGATAAATATTGATGGAGACTCTCTTTGGTCAAAGTCATTGGGGACTGATAATGCAGAATCCGTTTTCGCAATAGAAAAAACCAATGATGGCAATTATATCATAACTGGTCAATCAATAACATTTTCCCAAGACAGCGAAGACGTTTTTCTTGCCAAAATAAAACCTGGCGGGGAAATTCTTTGGTGGCATGTTTATGAAAAGGGAAGCCTGGATTTGGCTTATGATGTGAAACAGGCAGCTGTAGGTGGATACATCCTCACAGGATATTCCAAACAAAATGTGGGTGCTGACAAGAATGCCTTTTTGATAAAAACATATAGCAACGGAGAGGAGCATTGGAAGAAACATTTTGGTGGTGTCAACCACGACGGTGGCTTTGCAGTCAGCGAGGCTGCAAACTTGGGATATGTGGTAGCTGGCTTTACCAATAGTTATGGGCAAGGAGGTTCTGATGGTTATCTGTTCAGAACAGATTTTTCTGGGATTGCCAATTCGTGTTTCATCATTGGAAATGTTCAAACCAACGAAAACAACTCATGTACTCCTTTTGAGTTCGGGGGTTATGTTAATAATATGATTGTTGAAATTGCTGGTGATGTAACTTATTTTGGAACAACTGACGAATTTGGCAATTATTCTGTACCAGTAAATGCTGGCGATTACAATGTCCGTTTGGTCAACCCATCTCCTTATTGGGAGCTTTGCGAGGACAGTGTAAACGTGAATGTCAGTGGCAGTTTTGATACTTCCGAGGTTGATTTTTCCCTGTTTGTGGACACACTTTGCACCTACATGCGGGTAGACCTTTCGACCTTGACCATGCGGCAGTGTTTTCAAAATACTTATACGGTAAGTTATTGCAACCTTGGAACAATGGCTGCCGAGCCAGCAGAAGTGGAGGTGACTTTTGATTCCTATTTGAATATTGACAGCACCAGCATCCCGTGGACTTCCCAGTTAGGAAACACTTATTTCTTTGATGTTGGAATTGTGGATCCATTTGAATGTGGGAGTTTCAATGTATATTTCACTGTTGATTGCAATTCGACCGTCTTAGGACAAACCCATTGTTCAGAAGCACATATATTCCCAGACGAAAATTGCGAAATAATAGACCCTCAATGGGATGAAGCGAGCATTGAACTGGAGGCTGAATGTAATGGTGATTCCGTATTTTTTGTGGTGAAAAATATTGGGGCAGGCGACATGTCCGGGCCACTGAATTTGATTGTGATTGAAGATGTTTTGATGGGATTTCAAGCAACTTTCCAATTGGAATCCCAGCAAGATACCACATTTGTGTTTTTGGCAAATGGTGCAACTTATCGAATGGAAGCAGATCAAAGCCCTGGTCATCCTGGCAAAAGCAAACCTTGTATTTCAGTGGAAGGTTGCGGCAATGTGGGGTTTTCGACTGGATATGTTATTCAATACCCTTTGAACGATGCTGACCCATTTGTCGATTCAGATTGCCGGGAAAACACAAGTTCATTTGACCCCAATGATAAAATCGGGTTCCCAGTGGGTTACAGTGCCCGCCATTTTATCGAACCCAATACGGATATTGAGTACCTCATCCGTTTTCAAAATACAGGGACAGATACAGCATTGACAGTTGTCATCAGGGATACGCTTTCCAGGAACTTGGACCCTACCAGTTTTGTAATGGGTGGGAGTAGCCACGATATGGATTTCGAATTATATGGTAACGGGATCCTAAAGTTCAAATTCGACAACATTATGCTTCCAGATAGTAATGTGAACGAACCAGCTTCACATGGATTTGTAAAATTCCGGATCAAGCAACAGCTAGATTTGCCGATTGGGACGCTGATACAGAATTTTGCCGCTATTTATTTTGACCACAATGTTCCAGTAATTACCGAACCAGTCAACCATACCGTCGCAGAAAATTTCATTATTGGCACAGTCGCCACGGAGGAAGTTTTTGATGAATACCCTTTGGCCAATGTGCGTACCTATCCTAATCCTTTTGTTGACCAAGCCTTTTTCGAGTTGGAAAATATCGATGGAAAGGATTTTACCTTCCGATTGTTCGACGTCAATGGCAGACAAGTCCGAGAGGCATTTTTTGACGAAAAAATATTCCAATTCGAAAGGCGTGGAATACCTGGCGGTATTTATTTTTATCGGATTTCACAGCAAGGGAAGAATTTATTTACTGGAAAAATAATATTGAAATAACCAACCTTCTTAGAAGCTTCCATTATAGTTTAACGTGAGTTCTGGATGATAATCCTTGACAATCAAGAGCTTATGGCGGTTTCTGTCCTTTGATTGTCCCGTTAGGGACGGAACATGGGTAGCAATGCCAA
>JAJCYI010000207.1 GCA_029263015.1 Saprospiraceae bacterium
AAGAGATTTTAAATATTACAACTTCAAAACTCTTTGTGAATGCTTTATAAAATCTTTCAAACGCACGAAATTGAGCAAAATCAAGCTGAAACCTAAAATTTCAGCATGTAAACACTCTACTTATGGGATGACTCATGTTTAGAAGTAAAGCATTCCCATTATCCCAAAAACTTGTACCCCACCCCTCGCACTGAGTGAAAATAGGCAGGGTTTCGCTGATCTACCTCAAAATATTTCCGGAACGAAAGAATGAAATTGTCAATCGTCCGGGTCGAAGGGAACACATCATAGCCCCAAACAGATTGCAGGATTTGATGGCGGGACACCACTTCGTTTTTACGGTCGATCAATAGTTTCAACAGCATTGCCTCCTTTTTGGTAAGTATAAAATCGCCATTATTACCAGTGGCTTCAAAGGTGCGAAAATTGACTTTGTTACCTCCAAACTCATATATCTCAGGTGTGTTCTCAGGCGCTTTGCTGGTTCGGCGAATCAAGTTGTTCACACGAAGCAAGAGTTCTTCCAAGTGGAATGGTTTGGTCAGGTAATCGTCGGCACCCCTTTTCAGTCCCGCTATTTTGTCGTTCATGCCATCCTTTGCGGTCAGAAAAATAATCGGGACTTCCATGTTTGTCAGCCTGATCTGCTCACATATCTGAAAGCCGTCCATTTCGGGAAGCATTACGTCCAGAATGATCAAGTCATAATATTCCTCTTCAAACCGCTTGATCGCATCGCGGCCATTGCCAACAGCAACGACCTCAAAATCTTCGAGTTCCAGGTTCATTTTCACAACGTCCCTGATGCTTTCTTCATCTTCTACTAATAGGATTCGCATGGTAGTTATTGGTGAATAGTGATTAGTTAATGTCGCTTTCATTAAAAGCAGTAATGAAAGTGGATATTGGCGAAAAGCGACGCTTTTTGTAAAAGCGTTGCTTTTGTGAGTCCGTAACTCATGGTCGTTGGAATTTTGTAGGTTGCCCTATCTTCCTTTTGGTTCAAATTAACGTTCTCGCATATACGTCAGTTGCCAGCTTTTGCTGGCAATTGACGTATATCGCATTGTTATCGACATCTTTTTTTATTTTCGAGATGGCTTCCATTTTTTATTCGGAAAATAATTAATTATTTCTTCTTCAACATCAGAGATTGCTATTCTAAAACCGATTTTTATCGAAGCAATATCCTTATTTATGCCTTGTCGACTTCCAGTTTGTGCATAGATTAGTCCACTTGCCCAAGAGCCTCCTTTGCAAATCTTTACATTTCCCTTTGATATTATTTTTTTATCATGTTCTATATCTTTTAACCATAACTTTACCTCTTCTTCTTCTTCCATATTAAAATTACTTCTGACATATGCTATCTCACTTTCTATTTCACTCAAAGTTGTCAAGGTCTTAGATTTATAGTTAGAGTTATAAAAAGATCTTGTTCTTACCTCTCCTTGATCAGATGTCCATTCTGAAACGTTACCCGACATATTATAAATTCCATTGTTATTAGGAGGATAGGATGCTACTTCACATGGATAGAGACAACCATCTTCTGCGTACTCCTTTAAGACAGTTCCATTTTGGTCCAAAATCCTTCCAAGATTAACTAAATCAATTAATTGGCTAATCATCTTATCTTGAGGCCAACTGTAGTAAGTTTGACTTTTCGATCTATCTTCATTTCGTTTATTCATGGCAGCGAATTCCCATTCATTTTCAGTAGGTAATCTAAATTCTATTAAACTCTTTCTCCCTTTTCTTTCTAATAGTTTATTTACTTTCTCTGTTTTCCATTGGCAATATAAATTGGCTTGATCCCACGTAATTCCTACAACTGGATAATCATTAAAATTTGGTAATGAAAAATAATTTTTCGCATGAGGTAAATTAGAAGTATACTTAAATTCATTTAACCACCTAGCAGTATCAGGATAGTATTTTTCTTTAGCTTTAATTTTTCCTAATTCTTGCACTTTCTCCTCATAAAATTCTCTCCAGTCAGAATTTGTTATCTCAGTAGAACTGATAAAATAAGAACCTACAGAAGCTCTTTGAGGTATACAATGCGAAAATAATGTTGAATCCGATTCAGTGAAAATAATGTTACTAGTCGAATTTTTTGTAAACTTTCCTCCTTTAATATAAATCATTTTAGAAAAATGATCCTTTAAATCATTATCCGCTTGGACAGATTCTTCCAAATTGCTTGGACTAATCCTATTTGATAATCCAAGAAAAAAAGGTAAAAGAATAAGTAGAAAGATAAATGGTTGATATCTCGAATATTTCATAATTTAATTTATAGTTGTCGATAACGTTTCGAATAAATGGCGTGACGGCCGTATGGGAGACATGAACATTTTATGCCTTGTTGGTGGTTCGTTTTAATTTATTTCTGCTCTAATTCTTTGTTCCTTGAAAATGCATAAATAAGGAAACCTCCAAATGCAATACTTAGCAGACCACTTACAGGAGTAAAGGGTTTGACATCAGGAATAAGTGAGGTAATAAAATCTTGAAAACTTCCTTGACCCATGAAAATAAAGATGATCGCAGCTATTATGAACAGGTAACCGAAAATTTTAATTACCACAGGATATTTTGATTCTTTGGCAGCTACTATAAATAAAATACCTAAAACTAACCTCACGACTATTGCAAATATATATAAGTAGGTGAACTCAAATAATCGACACTTTTGGCGGCCTCTTTTTTCGCCATACTTTGTTAAAAAAAATGACCGTAGCTATGGCTATGCTAATTTTTTTTGCCTTGTCTGACGAAAAAACCTGCCTGCCGGTAGGCAGGTAACCTCGTCAAAAGTGTCG